>JANNBD010000157.1:0-4333 GCA_031385105.1 Chamaesiphon sp. OTE_78_metabat_374 | reverse complement strand
TTCGGGGTTCGATCGCCAACTGGTATTATCGTCGCTATGGTGTCACCCTCGATCCCAACAGTGAAGCTCTACCTCTGCTCGGTTCCAAGGAAGGCTTGGCACATCTCGCCCTTGCCTACATCAATCCTGGCGATACAGTATTAGTCCCCAGTCCAGCATACCCCGTCCACTTTCGGGGGCCTGCGATCGCAGGTGCAAATATTCATAACATCATCCTCAAACCGGAAAATGATTGGGAAATCGATCTCCATGATATCCCCGAAGATGTAGCCCGCAAAGCCAAAATTCTGTTCTTCAACTACCCCAGCAATCCCACAGGTGCGACGGCTCCTCGATCCTTCTTTGAAGATGTCGTCGCCTTCGCCCACGAATACAAGATCATGCTGGTTCACGATCTTTGCTACGCGGAACTCGCCTTTGACGGCTACAAGCCCACCAGCCTGCTAGAAATCCCTGGAGCCAAGGAAATCGGGGTCGAGTTCCATACCCTCTCCAAAACCTACAATATGGCGGGCTGGCGCGTTGGTTTTGTCGTCGGCAATAGTCAGATCATCCAAGGACTCCGCAAGCTCAAAACCAACCTCGACTACGGTATTTTTTCCGCGCTTCAAACCGCCGCGCAGACTGCTCTAGAGCTACCTGATGAATATGTCACCCAAGTCCAAACCCGCTACCGCGAACGGCGCGATTTTATGATTGAGGGGTTAGCAAAATTGGGTTGGAAGATTAAACCAACCAAAGCCACCATGTATCTGTGGATTCCCTGCGCGGTGGGTTGGAATTCTACCGATTTCGCCCTAATGGTATTGCAAAAAACAGGCGTGGTGTTTACACCTGGAAATGCTTTTGGCATTGGTGGTGAAGGATATGTCCGCATTAGTCTCATCGCCGATCTCGATAGGTTAGGCGAAGCAATTCAACGACTAGTAGATGCTGGGATTCGCTATGAGTAGAAGTTTTTACAGAGATGGCATTAATACATAGATATTATTACTGCAAAAGCCCGTGGGTACCCATTAAGGGCACCCCTACAGATAACTTGTAGGGGTGCCCTTAATGGGTACCCTGATCTGCGCTATTACTAATATTTATGCATGGGTGTAATCTATGAGTTTAAATGTTTGGAGATCGTGAAATAGTTATGACAATCTTCTTTGTTCTGATCTGTATCGGCGTAATTATCCTCTTACCCTACTGGCTGATTGTCGCGAACACATTCCCCAAACCATCAGGTGAATGGCAAGTTGGCACATCAGATCTGACTTGGGATTCTCCCCTTCATTCGGGAATTATTGCCAAGGTATGGTATCCGACAGATATTGTAAATGTTAAGCCCAGTCCTTATTTAGATAAGCTTGGGTCAAATTTCTCTTCAAACATAGTGGTAAACCTACTGTTAAAATTGATATTTAGCAATCTTTTTCTAGGTCGAATTAAAACTCCCGTATCGATCGATGTAACTCCTAGTCAATGTCCAGCCGGATTTCCGGTAATCCTGTTGTCACCTGGTTGGTTGGCTATTAATTCGATGAACACGTTTTACGGCTTAGAATTTGCCAGTCATGGTTTTATTGTGATTGGCATCAATTATCCTGGCTCAAGCATTGGTACGATGCTTGTAGATGGATCGCAAATCAGCATCGATTCAGATGGTTTCGATAAACTCGAATTATTAGCTAGTAAAATTACTGTAGATCGAGCAAATGACCTATCGATGATTTTAAATCGAGTCATCAGTTTAATTGCTAATTGTGATTCATTCCTGTATCAAAGAATTAATACCAGTAAAATATTTGCAGCAGGACATTCAATCGGTGGTTCAGCTAGTTTTGCCGCCTGTGGTCAAGATCGGCGCATCTCTAAAAGTGTCAATTTTGATGGTTTCTTTTTTATGGAAGAAATCGATCTCAGTTGTTTGGACAAAGAATTTTTGCTAATTCAACCCGATCGTCATAAGTCCAGAACCGATGAATTTGGTCTGCTAATGGCAAAAGATAGTCTGCGAATAACAGAACTTGCAGATAGTCCAAACTTCCATCATCTTTTATTTCCAGCAGTAACTCACCTGAGCTTTCTGGATTTACCACTGGTGCTTAATCCGATCTTCAGTAAAAAGATGAGTTTATTTGGCAAAGCAGATGGACTCGATCTATTACAGCGAACAGCGAGAGTGACAATGGATTTTTTCAACAAGCAAACTTAACTTGAGATATGTCTAATCAACCTGTTTGGGAAAAAGAAATTAGTAATGTTTTCACCTTGATTGAATATCCAGCTACAACAAAAGAACCGCGTTGTCTGATTGTTGGTGGTGATAAATCTGGAGCAGACAAGACTAAGACGCTCTCACTATTCTTTCAGGCTTGGGGACTCGATCGAGAAACGATCACAAATCTACAATGCTCGATCGTTTTTGAAGCCGTGGTAGAAATCGGGATTGTCGATGAGATTGCTGGCTTTACATTTAAAGATGCCTTAGCTTGGGCTAGTGATTAATCTCTAAGACTAATTAACCAATAAACCCGACTTTCTGAAAAAGTCGGGTTTATTGCAGCACTAAGTTTAATTTAGTTGCCAAATAGTTTTTTAGCGGCGCGTTCACTGCGGGCTTCGGCTGATTCCATCACGTCCGACATGTTCTCCAACATTTCACCTGGGTGATTTTCGAGTACTCTGGTTGATAGTGAAATCTTGCCTGTTCCTTCATCAAGATCGATAATCATTGCTTTGATTGCTTGACCGATCTCAAACACCTTTTCACAGGCTTCAATCCGATTTTCGCTGATTTGTTTGATGTAAATCAGGCCAGTATTACCTTCAAATTCAACGAAAGCACCGAATTGTTTAATCCCGACAATAATTCCATTGACTAACTGACCCCGCTCTAATTGACTAAAATTAGCTGTGCGAGTAGCTTTGCGTTGGGAAAAGACTAGTTTATTCTTATCTTTGTCAGCTTCGATAATTACACCAGGGATACTAGTACCAACTAATGAGTCTAGATCTTTTTCGACTAATTGCGATCGAGGTACAAAGCCCCGAATTCCCTGGAAATTAACCGTGACACCACCTTTATTCACACCAGTAACCCGCAACTGGACTGATTCTTTATTACTTTGCATCTCATCAACTTGATTCCAGGCATATTTTGCCTGTAATTGCAGTTTAGATAGAGTCACTTGACCATCGGCATTTTGTTCGCGAATAATCAAAAATTCTTGCTCATCACCAATTGGCAGTAGTACTGATAGATCTGCCGATTCATCAGCGGCGATTTCCTCACCAGGGACAAATGCTAGCGATTTGCCATTGATATCTACATAGACACCATCGCTATCATAACTATGAATTTTACCCCGCACTAGTTGATCTTTTTCAAAGGCGACTACTTCAGCATCTAGAGCTTTGGCAAAGTCATCCATTGAAAAGATTTCGGCTGAGGTACTTTTAGGCTTATTCATTAAATTAGAGGGTAGGTGTAGGGTGTAGGAACTGAAAGTCCTAACAGTAGGGCAGCAGAAGGCTAGTATCGTCGATACTAAATAACATATATATCGTACCCGCGATCGAGTCTGTGTGAACAACCATCGAAACCGAGAAGGTCATTCTCCGTAGATACACTCTAATTTTTACATGAATACTTAGGCTGTTGGTGCTAGATTTCGATCGCCTAGCTACAGTCTTTCGATTTTTGAGTTTTTCAATCTCAAATTTTCTAAATGTTTTGCTATAATACTATGCGACAAGTAGTCTCAGCTAAAATTGCAAAGCATGATAGCTTGTCCAGAAGGATAATTAGATTTCATCAACAATCGGCATAATCTTTTTTGACTATGCTATTTGAAACTATAATCAGACGATATTAATAATCTCAACCAGGTGTCAAGGAGTGGCTAAATCAGTTAGAGGCGATCGACAAAAAACTAAGCGACTACTACCAGGTAAACTGTTCTGGCTAGCGATCGCTGCTGCGTCTTGTGTAGTATTTGCGCTACTGCATCTGCTCTTTGGGAGTATATCAGCAGATGCACTGACCGCCACAACCGGAGTTGGCAAAACCGTTGATGTTGCTACCTCAATCACGGATGGCATCCCAATGAATTTTGATGTGCCAACCAGTTTTCAAGCGAAAACGATCAAAGATGCACCTGTCCCTGCTGGCGAAAAGGTGATCGCGCTTACCTTTGATGACGGCCCCTGGCCAGAAACCACCGAGAAGGTTTTGGCAGCTCTGAAAAAAGAAAACGTCAAAGCTACTTTTTACATGGTCGGTCAACCGCTAAAATCTTGGCCTGAACTGGGCAAGAAAGTGTTAGCAGACGGTCACGTCATC
>JANNBD010000443.1:0-10481 GCA_031385105.1 Chamaesiphon sp. OTE_78_metabat_374 | reverse complement strand
AACAGTGCATGGTAAGCAGAACATTCAGCGATAAAACACTTTTCTATCGTCCATTGAATGTTATAGTCAAAATAATCTGCTCTTTTCGTATATGCATGTGCTAAAAGACGGTTACGCAGACAAGTATCTGAGCGACCAATATAAGTAGGTTCTTCTTTTCTAAACCTATATAGAGTATAAGTGCCTATATAATCTACAGGAATTAGTACTCTTATTATCCAAGGAGCAAGATGATATAAACGTCTTTGAGGATGCTCAAACATTCGTATCAGCTTCCCACCGAGCTTTAGCACGCTTTCTAGCACGACTAATTTGAACGCGAGCTTGCTCAATTGTAGTGCATAATTTCTTCGCAACTTCTTGAGCTTCATATCCATGTAGAAGCAAGTTAAGTATGATTTTGTCTTTTTCGTTTAGACAAGCTCTCTCTAACCAATCTTCATATTGAAAGATTGTTTCTGAATTCTCACAATGAAAATCTGCGATTGTTTCAATACTGTTGTCATTGCCAGAATCGTCGTCATATTTTTGTACTCTTGTAAAAGAGCATATTTCATTGCGACGATGAAGTATTTTTCTCGCATCACTTAACGTATTCCTGACGAGGTGATGCGGATTGCCAGATTTACTCGGATTGCAGAGAATGCTAGTTAAGGCTCTATCAGTCCTCTCAGTCAAATAGGGACTTGAGTAAAAATGATGGCGTGAAAGCCTTTGCAGTTGTTGAACTGCTTGAAAAATATCTTGAGTCATTTAATTTCCTGGCTGTAACCATTATCGGTTACGGCGTAAATGATGTAGGTGGTTATTTAGTTAATTTGCCTTGCTTTAGCATAGTCGGCACTTGCTGATTATACCTTTAATCAATTAAGCAGCGACTAATTAAGTAAGGGGTGTGTGCGGTCAAAATATTTCACTAAGGTAAGAATATATTTGAGACAAGCCTTCCGTAAGTCATACAGCCGACTCGTTTGATTAATCGTCGTACCTTTGTTATGCAGAGGATCGCCGAGCTTTTTCAATAGGGATTCAACCAGCCCTTTCACTGTTGCCGCAGCAGGGATTGTTGCATAAATAATTGGTACAACGCTACCTTCTTCTGTTTTCTGACTTGGATATTTCTGAGCATAGATTTTATAGATAGTCGTCTTCCCAGCACCAGTAGATCCCATCAATAGTAGACAATCTGGATCATCATCACCCTTAATATTGGGACTATCATGGCACCGATCGATATCTTCTAGTACTTGGTTAAATAATGGATAACCTGCATAAACCTGATTGGCAATTGAGATCCTTTCTCTTGTTGTCTTATTTTCTGTATCGTCTGACATGAGCTAAATATTGCGATAAGTGTCAAGAGCGTAATTATTAATATCCAGCTTGAGTTGTGGCGATCGTCACCGCTGACGAGGTTTCCACTGTGGCAATCCTACGCTAGCCTGAGATTTTGTTTTTGATTCCTGCTTTTCAACTTCAGGTGTAGAGCTTTCTAGACTACTCGAATCATTTTCCAATAAACTTGATTTTGCTGACAAGTCTGGAGCTTGCTGCTCAAGAATGAGCGTAGATTCTCGATCGGCACTTTTATCAAGATTCTTCTTATCATCTGAATTTAGGTTTTGATTTAGACTTCTGAGGTACTGTTTTCTCTCCAATTGGTGCTAGCGATTTAGGCTGAGTGTTTATTTTGCTCTTTTTAGCCTTAACACCTTTGCTTTCTTCTAGTTGGGCTGAATTTTCTTGTGTAGAGATTCGATCGTTATCCTTGATAGCTCCGAACGCACTAGAGAAATCAGAAATACCTGAATTGACACTGTTTGAAACTAGTGGTTCTACCTCGCTAACTATGTCATCAACACGAGCAGATATCTCAGCCATCTCTGATGATTCCTCTTGCGATCGAATCACATTTTCACCCCTACCAGTCCCTAAGAATTTGATTATTTGTTTAGATGTCTTAGCAGCTTTCGTTTCCTTTAGTGCTTCAGCCACAATATTCTGAATCGCCTGTTTTGCTAAAGCCAATGCAACAATATCTACTTTCTGAGATTGATTAGCCACATACCGCTGGATAATCCGATGTTGATCCAGTGAAAGATTTTGAGTATAGTTTTGATTGATAGCTGGGACTGCTAAATATTCTCTAGTACTAGGGTCAAAAACATAGATGACCGAGAGATCGTTGCGATTATATTTGATCTTAGCTTTCTCCTTCCCTCTGATTCTATCTCTTCTTCGACCATCTTCTGTCTCATGATGTTGACGTAGCAACTGCAATCGATCGCTATTGTAGAACAGGTAATTAAATTCAATTCCTGCTTTACTAATTACCCGCTCTTCAACATCACCCAACAAAACTTTCAAGCTATCATCAGAACTAGGTATTGAAATAGGATAAGACTGAATAGCCTGCTTCCATACTTCGGCACGGGGACTTCTTAGCTGAGTATGACCACTTTGATTGTGTATATCTATAATAAAATGATGAAGTATCTCTTGCAAGCCATCTAATGTAACAACCGATTGTTTTTTTGGATCGTAATCACTTTCTTTCAATAGTTGCAAGCACCGTCCTGGAATACTCCCAGTTAGTTGTGTTTTCAAGCTGCCAAAGAATCTTTTGATCGCAGCTTTATACCAAGGCATCCGAACTGGCGCAAAATCTAGATTTATTTTTAGCTCTCTACAAGCATCCTCCAAGGATCTACCAGTAAAATCCGTACCATTATCAACCTTGAGATTTTCTATTAAGCCATAAGATGTCCAGTTATTCTTAACAGATTTATATTCCGATCTTACATATTCTTTTGGGCGAATGCTATGCAACAAACAATACATAACTGAGAGATAGCTTGGCGGCTCAAAAGTTAAGTAGTAGCCAACTACTGTCTGTGAATAGACATCAATTGCTGCCGTCAGCCACGGGCAACCTACAGGTAGTCGATAATCATTATCCAGTACATAAAAAGGCAACATACTATGATCGATCGCCACAATCTCTAGTGGTCTAGTTGCATTAAGACCCTGACCAACAGATACAGCTTGATGGATTAAATTTGCAGTTCGCTTGCCCAATCTCTTTTCATCCCTTTCCCGTGGTACTAAATCATTGACTGCACGAAGAGTAGTCATGTAGTTAGGGATTTTTAGCTCCGGTAAGCTGAGATTTTTCCGACGTTGGTTCTCTTCTACAATTAAGACAATTACTCGTTCGCGTAGCGTACCGTAGGTAATCGTGAACATCCTTTGCTGAAGCCTGATTGGGATTTAGATAAATTTCGTCGATCGCCTGTTCGATCGTACTACTAACTTCTGGCTGAATTCGAGCTGTCCGATTACCTTTCTTACTGCTACTCGATACCAATGAATGGATATTACCCTCTGACTGCTTGTATTTTTTCAGCCATCGATAGACAGTGATATGCGAAGGTTGAGGTTTATCCTTGATTTCTCGAATCTCATACTGAGAGGCTACGCCAACGATACCCTCATCGACTTATAATCGATCGTACACATCTTGGATAATTGGTTCTAAAACTTGTGCCGTAGATTTATTTACCCCTCGTTCTAAAATTGCCGTCACATACTTTTCCCTCCGAATTGCATCACTCCGATTTGCTTCGCCTAGATCTGGAAAGGCAATATGCTGCTGAGATTTTGCTGTGATGAATTTCAGCTCTCCCTTGAACAGAAAATTTCTGATTGTATCTGCCGACAACATACTATGTTGCCCAGTCAGCATGTTGAGAATTTTCCATTCCCCTAGATTTACCAGCTCAACTAACTGATATTCCTTCCCATGCAGTTCAAACTTCAAACCATCTTTGAGTGTTATTCTAGCCATTGAATAATATCCTCCAATCTATTTTTTCTACGACTGATACGATAGAGCTGTTCGTTGTAATCGGTTGCTGGATATCGATTTCCACGAGATTGTGGAATAGCAACTTAAACAGCACATTCCGCCTAATCCTATGCTGGTCTAATATTTGAAATATCTCTGCCAAGGAAGCTGGTGCATTCGATTACCTACGGTACGCTACGCGAACGAGCAATTTCTCAACAATCTCAGTACTCATCAATGCTGAAGCCCTCTCTTGCATATCCATAAAGCAACTTAATATTCGAGAGGATTGGCTCCCTGCGGATTTCCAACTCAGTTAGGACAACGAATGCCCATCCTGTCTCATCATATAGTCCAGACAACATCTAGTACAAACGATCGTACTCTTCACTCTCTACCGTCTTCTGAGACTTAACTTCAATAATTTGCTTCTTCTGATAGCGGACGACCTGGAAGTCAGGAGTGTGGCTTTTCTCCTTCCCGTTGCTATGGTAATTTACTGCAATTCCTGGCGTGTCGTAAGATAGAACATCTGTGTCAAACTCTAGCCAGTACATAAAGTCCTTCTGCAATAGAGAGTTATAACGGAAACTAGTTTCCATCTTACAACTACTAAAATTACCAATATTCTGCTTAGGTCGCTGATTCTTGGTTGTCAGTCTTGAAATGACCATAGAGTATCTCGGATAATTATGAGATACAATTATTATATCAAGTGGTGCCTTGTTATTTCACCTTATGTGTAAATAAATTTCAGGTTATGCGTAGATATTTCACCTTATGTGTAAATATTTCACCTTATGTGTAGACCCACAACCCACACGCCTGCCAAAATCCTATACCAACTCTGCCAAAATATTAGTGACTTCCCCTTGATGATGACGACGGTTGTCGTCATATAGAGTCAACGTATTCAGATCCGCGTGACGGCTCAATTTTTGCACCCTGCGAGTATCCCCATTAGTGGCATCTAAAGCTGCTGTAATTGCACTGTGACGCACGCGGTGAGGACTCATGACTTTGTAGATGCCTGCGGCTGTTCCCGTCGATCGAACTAGATTATAGATGGCATTCCCACTCAAACGGTGCCCCTTGGTAGCCCGATCGAGTGTACAAAACAACGGCTCTGTCGGTTTAGATTTCCCTCGCAGTTGCAACCACGCCTGAATCGCCTGTACCGACTGCTGGCTCAGATCGATCGATTGACGCTGCACTTTCCCTTTGCCAATAATCCATAATTTACGCCCCTGCGGATCGAAATCCTTGACATTCACCTGACACAATTCTGCCCGTCGGAGCGCGTTATCCCACAATAACCTTAGAATCGCGTAGTCCCGTACCCCTTTGAGCGTGTCTCGATCGAATACCCCAATCATCCCCTGATACTCCGTCGGATTCACCCCCGAAGTATCCCGATATGTTTCTACTCGCACCCCTTCGACATCAGCTAGATCGTAGTGACATTCGCCTACTTTCCGTGCATACCCGACTAAACTTTTAATCGCCGCGAGCCGAGTATTAATCGTTGATGGAGCCAAGCCCCGTTCGCTCAAAGCACGTCGATATCGGAGTACCAATGTCATCGCCTGATAGCGATCTAGTGCCAAAAATTCCCCAACCAAAGCTGGTGTTGGCGCAGCATTGGCTACCTGCATAAAAAAATCTACCAGTGCCTTCGTATAAGTTCGCCGCGTATTGGGCGAACGCCTGTCGGCGATTAGTTCTTGGAGTAAATCCCGCTGGGCGATATCTTGGAGAGAGAGAGGCGATGCGGCAATGGTAGAGAGTAACGTCAAGGTAATTAATTCTCAATCGCTAGTAATCGGGTTGCCATCAATCTTACCTGAATACTTTGTTGGCGATCGATGACTGTACAATTATTTTATGTTTTTTCCTCGTTTAATTCTAATGTCTCGATCGAATTTTACTCAGATGGCCGATGTGCTGACTTAGCTGGATACTCACTAGCATGATATTTTTAATCACTAAATGATCGACAAACCTGCACCGATTCTCTTCCAGAGAGGCTACGCCAACGAATTTAAGATAGACCAAATTGTCTGTCTAGAACGCGATGATTTATACCTATTCGCCGAGGTGATTGACAACATTGCTATCTCCGCTCGTTGCTGGGTAAGACCACTGGCGATAGCGAGATCCAATCCCCAAAGTTTTGAATTAGAATTTATTCATGATCTCCGCGATGCGTCGCAACTTATTTTACCCGCCGCACTATTTCGGTACGCACTAGATACAGAAGTTTTACCGCTGATCTCTGAGCTATTTCATCCAGATAAAGACTCAACTATCACATTAGTGGCAAGACAGGCATTGCACAAGTTTATTGCCGATATCTGTCGATCCCCAACTTGAAAATCAATTGATATTAGCCAACAACTTAATAAGGGACTTCTTCGCGTTTGAGTAATCGATTGAAAATTTCCTTGCCGTTCGGTGAAAGTACCCTTACACGGATAAAATCAGAGTCTTTTTTTTGCCAAATGGCCTGATAGCGGGTACCACCATTATTCCAAGTGTAGGTTCTCCGATCGCGTGTACCCCCAACTACGGCACCAGCCAGATCGATCTCAGTTTCAC
Organism: Chamaesiphon sp. OTE_78_metabat_374; assembly: GCA_031385105.1. Classification (GTDB taxonomy): domain Bacteria; phylum Cyanobacteriota; class Cyanobacteriia; order Cyanobacteriales; family Chamaesiphonaceae; genus Chamaesiphon. Next base: position 4,036 of record JANNBD010000443.1, on the reverse strand, counting down.
CACCAAGACGACCAGCTCTATATCGATAAGTATTTTGATCGTAAGCAATATACACGCTCCATTTATTATCATTAAATACACCATTGAGCTTTTGTTCCGTCTGCGCTATCACGGGAGCGGGATTCAGGCTAGTAACTAACGCAGGTGTTGATAGTCCAATCATGACAGCGATCGCAATCTGGTGTAGCTTAGTCATACTTACCTCTGATGATGATTAGGTTGATAACTATAGCTTCAAGATCTCGATCAACGATTTCGTAAGAATTCGATGTTTTCTTAAAGATAGCCTAAAAGTGCTGTACAAATTGAGTTCTAGGCTCCGCCAATAGCTCGAATGATTTTAGTTAAGGTTTATGCCTGATTTATTTGATGATAGGAGTGCCATTATTGCTGACTGAAACTGGATCCAATTTTGGTAAACTAGCTGACTCTAATTCGACTGAAATTGGGACTTCTGAAGGATCTAAAATTGGATTTCGAGCCATAATTAAGGCGATCGCTCGACTGACATTATCGGGAAACATTGCGACCAAACTATTGTCTGGCGCATTGTCTAGTGCCCATTCGATCGCTTCGACTTCATTGAGCATAATCATGTGGGGAACTGGCGGTTCAGTGATCACTTGTTCGATGCCTTGGACGATTAATTCGGCGGTATCACCCCACGGACGACCGCGATTATCATCATCTTCTTTGACGATAATCCGATCGAAGAATGTCGCCGAAAGTTTGCCCAGTTCAATCAAATCCTGATCGCGACGATCGCCTGGACCCCCGATTACCCCGATTGCTGCGCCAGTCCAGTTGTTGACAAAGCTACCGACAGCGGCGTATCCGGCGGGATTGTGGGCATAGTCTACCAGCACATGATAGCGTCCCATATTAAATAGGTTCATTCGCCCTGGAGTTTGGGCTACAGAAGCTTTGAAGCTGCGTAAAGCGGCGCGAATGTGTTCGACGTTCACTCCTTGGACAAAGGTGGCTAGACAGGCTGCTAGGGCGTTGGCAATCATGAATGGTGCCCGTCCGCCCAGGGTGAGGGGGACGCGATCGACTTTTTCGATTCGATGCACCCAATCTTGCTGCAAGATGGTCAGGTATTCATCGGCATAAACTGCGGCAATCCCGCCCCGTTGAACGTGGGCGCGGACTAATGGATGATCTGGATTCATCGAGAAGTAGGCTACTTTTCCAGGTACATCTTTTGCCATCGCTGCAACTCTCTCGTCGTCGGCGTTCAGCACCGCATAACCGTCGGGATGAACTGTTTCGGCGATCACTCCTTTGACTCTGGCTAGTTGATCGATCGTTTCAATATCACCCAAGCCTAAATGATCGGCAGCGACATTTAATACTACGCCCACATCGGAGTGTTGAAATGCTAAACCCGATCGCAAGATTCCGCCCCGCGCCGTTTCTAGAATCGCAATATCCACAGTCGGATCTTGGAGGATCATCTGGGCACTTTGGGGGCCTGTAGTATCGCCTTTTTCAATTAATCGATCGCCGATATAAATCCCGTCAGTAGTCGTAAAGCCAACGTTGTCATACACCTGGCTAAAAATATGGGCGATCAGCCGCGTGGTGGTAGTCTTACCGTTGGTGCCTGTAATTGCCACAATCGGGATCTTTGTCGGGGTTCCAGGCGGAAATAGCATCTGGAGAATCGGTGCCGCCACATTTCGCCCCACACCTTCGCTCGGTGAGATGTGCATCCGTAAACCAGGTGCAGCATTGACTTCGACGATCGTGCCGTCTACTTCAGCTAGGGTTTTAGTAATATCGCTGGTAATCACGTCAATTCCAGCGACATCTAGATCGATAATTCTTGAAACTCTCTCTGCTAGCCAGACAGTATCAGGGTGAATCTCATCAGTTCGATCGATCGCAATTCCCCCCGTACTCAGATTCGCTGTCGCCCGCAGATAGCAAATCTCACCGGATTTCAAAATTGTATTCAGGCTCAAACCCTGACTGTTCAACATTTCAGCCGTGGAATCATCGAGTTCGATTTTGGTCAACATATTATCATGACCCTCGCCACGGCGCGGATCTTGGTTTTCTTTGTCAATTAATACCGAAATCGGATCCACACCATTACCCACCACATGAGCAGGTACCCGTTCGGCGACTGCTACCACCTGATGATTGACGACCAAAATTCGATGATCTCTGCCTTGATAAAAGTGCTCGACGATTACCCCGCTGGAGATTTCCCGTGCCCTGTCATAACCTATTTCGGCGTGCTCCCAATCTTTGATATCGATCGTAATACCCCGTCCATGATTACCATTTAATGGCTTAATCACGATCGGATAACCGAGCCTGTCGATCGCATCCGCCAATTCACCAAACGAATAAATTGTCATCCCCAACGGCACAGGCGCACCCATCCCCGCCAAGATATTCTTAGTCTTTTCCTTATCGCACGCCAGTTCTACGCCCAAAATATTGGTGCGCGAAGTCAAAGCCGCCTGAATCCGCTGCTGATGTTTACCATAGCCAAGCTGAAAAATGTCACACGTCTCCAGATGAATCCAGGGAATTCCCATCGTTTGGGCTTCCTTCACCAGTGCTTCCGTACTCGCGCCCAAAGTTGCATCTGTCCGCATTTTAACCAGATCGGTCAAATCCTTTGCCAATTCAGATTTCGGATATGTCCCCGTCTCAACGATGCTCTCACACAGCCGCAAGGCCGCTCTGACGGCATATCGTCCCGCTGTTTCGAGCTGATACTCAACCACCACTTGATAAGTCCCCAACGCCTTTGTCTCGCGAGTCCGTCCAAACCCAACAGGCATTCCCGCCAATGTTTGCAACTCCAAAGCCACATGCTCCAGAATGTGCCCCATCATCGTTCCTTCCCGCACCCGACTGAGGAAGCCCCCTTTGCATCCAGGCGAACAGTAATGCTCCTCCAAGCTGGGCAAAACCGCCACCAGACTATCGTAAAATCCAGAAATAGTATTAGAAGGCTTGTCTGCTAGATCCTCCAAATCCAACCGCACGAGAATCAGCTTCGATCGACGAATGCTCCAGTAATTGGGACCGCGCAGCGTTTGAGTTTGAAGGATTTTCATAAAGATGAATGAAGTTCTAGCTAATTAAACCAAAAGTCAATCGCAATCTGACATCTAATCTTACCTTGCGATGTTAACTCCAAGCTTCAGCCAGAGGTTAAAAAGTCTTACTCTAAGTAAATTTCAAATCAAATCATCCATTCTGTATTGGCGGATACACTAATCTATATTTTTAGGGCTTGAGTTGAGGCGTAGGTACTGGTGGATGGTGGATGGTGAATAGTGGATGGTGAATAGTGAATAGTGAATAGTGGATCGTCTAATTTCTTAGTAGGAAAGCAGTGTGGACTAAAACTATCAATTATCAATTCTCAACTCTCAATTAATTCAACTACTCCTCTCCCATTACAATTCGCCATTCATGCAATTGATAGGTGACACAATTATTTTGTACCAATGGATCGGCGGCAACAATTTGTTGGGCTTCAGCGAGTGAATCGGCTTTAAATAGCATCATTCCACCACCCCGTTCTCCCCAGTAGCCAGTTTTAGTCTGATGTCCTCGATCGATCAGATCCTGAACATACGCCTTGTGCGCGGGAACATATCGATCGAATTCCGGTTTGGGAACTATTCCAGTTTCAATTTTGACGAACCACATAGATAGTGAATAGTGGATAGTGAATAGTGGATAGTGCGGAACAGAAGAGGCATGGAGTAAATGAAAGAAAAAGACGCTTGCGTCTGAATTCACTATCCACTATCCACTGTTCACTATTCACTAATTCTGAGCAATTATCGACAATGGCAAAAAGATCGTCAAAACTTCGCCTTGTTGAGGACTTTGGCGCACAACTAGTTTACCACCGAGGAGTTGGAAAAGATTTTTTGTGACGTTGAGGTTGAGGCTGAGATTGCCTGTTTCGGGTTGGAAGGTGAGCAATTGCCCAATTGAGTGTCGCTTGCTGGGAGCTGTATGGGGTTCTTCGTCAGCCTCTTGGTGGGATTGGAGCTGG
>JANNBD010000496.1:0-4709 GCA_031385105.1 Chamaesiphon sp. OTE_78_metabat_374 | reverse complement strand
AAAAAAGATCGCCCCGATCGATCCAGTCACAGTTGTAGTTGTGGGCAGATTTATAATTGTTGTAACTGATGGATTGACTAAATCCTCAATCCGCCTCACGCCAATACCAGTGCCAGATCTACTTGCTGCATAGATCTTGCGATCGACTGGATTGAAAGCAATATCGCCAGCAATACCGATCCCCGAAATATTTAATAAAGTTGCCGTTGCGGTGTCTTCAAAGATGGCTATTTTATAAAAATCATTTGAAGAAGTCTGTCGGATATAATAATTCCCCTCATCATCAAAAGTGCCACTAATAAAGTTATCTGTTGATGGTAAATTAGTGACAACACCCAGCGGCACAGCGTTGGTTTGACCGATCCGATAAATAATGTTGTAGTCAGTATTTGGAGATGACTTCATCGCATAAAAATAACCATCTTTGGGGTTATAAGCCAAAGCATTTAGATTGACAGATGGCGAGAAATTACTGCTAGTAGCGCGGGTCTGCCCGTAGGGATTTACTTGTCGATCGATTCTATAAAGCTGAGAATTACTGCTGCTATCATTCCGCAGCATATAGAAATAAGGATCGCAGGAAAAAGGTGAACCTGCCAAATTAGGATTAGGACTAGTCGCTGTCACAACCAGAGATTGTGTGAAACTGGCTTCCCGCTCGTTTACTGGCACCCCACTAGTTTCGCCAGCAGTCCCATTCGGATTATCGACGGTATAAACATCTTTATTGCCTGTACCTGCTGCGTATGGTTGATTCTGACCATTGGGAGGAGTAGTTTGTCCCATCGTCACGCTAACGCTACTACCACTTGCCGCTGAAATTGAAATCGGCACCCGAATCCGAACTGTGCCACCAGCAGGAATCGATCCATTATTCGCTGTTGCCACACTGCTTAACAGAGTTCCGGTGCTACCACCAGTAGCTTGTGGAACCGTAACATTCAACGGGATGGCGGCGGCTGTGCCGTTACCATCAGAGTCATAGCTGGTAATCGTAATAGCTCCCGCTTGAGTACCGCCAACAACTGTAGGTGTACCAGGGATAAAAAATTGGGTAGGGTCATTGCCCACATTGGTGATCATAAAATCGAAGTAAGCCAGTCCACCCAAAATTGTCGAACCAGCAGTACCACCCGCACTAATAGTAATCCCCGCAACCTCAGCAACAGTCACACTCACGATATCAGAGACGACCGTTTGCGTGGTTTGAGTCTCAGTACTTTCATTGAGATAAGATCCTGTGGCTTGGTTTTCGATGACTACATCTGCGGCGATTACTGGAAGTAACCATAGCCAGCCTTGACCACCGATCAACAATGCACTAAACACCAGACGGCAATATTGTTGCAGTCTGTGAGGGGCAAGTAATCGAACAAAGCGGGGAGGGGGAGACATGATTGGCAGGTTAATTCGGGGTTGGGGTTTAGGGAAACAAACAGAGGCTTTTTCTAAAAAGTCTGGTTTGTGGTAGTACTAAGGATTGATTTTTGTTTTAAATCGGAAATAGCCATAGGAATTGGCTGTCCCTGGACTTGTTGCAGCAGGTAATGATGGGAGAGAATCTTGAACGCTGCTACCTGTGCCAGTAATATCGATTACCACCGTGCCGTTGTTGGTGCCGTTAATTGTCGGAGCTGGACAATTGGAGATCAGTCCTGTGCTACTGTCTAGGTGGGCGCGATCGATTCCAGTATTAACGCTGCGAGTGAGGTACCGGATAGGGTTAGTGCCAAGCTTGTACTCAATATCTCGACCCGATCCAACTGTCCCATAGGCATCATTGACAAAGGTTTGGGATCCGACGATGCGATCGCAAATGCGGACATTTTGGGCATTCAGACCACTAGAATTAAGAAAATAAATCGTATATTCAACGGTGTCGCCAGGTTTTATTTTTCCGCCATCATAAGCACCGATCAGAAAATTGCTCGGCCAGTTATTAGCTGGAGCAGGATCGTCAGCAGCAAAAGAAGGGCGATCTAGCACTTGATTGAGCTGCTGACCAGTTGTCGGAATATTGGGATTCTGAGTCCGATTCGCTGCAATTTCTGTAATCCGCTTGACGATCAATACCTTAGCATTACAGTCTGCGCCAGAAAGAATACCAGGAATCTGAGCACTACCAATGCCTGAAACGGTGACATTGCCAGGGCTGCCGACAGTAGCTCCTCTAGTTACGCCCGTCGTACCGCCAAGCTGACCATTGAAAGACCGCCCTGGATCGCCGCCATTGACGATCGCAGTGCCTACGGGAATAGACGAGAAAATGGCACCACCACCGCCCCCACCACCAGGGCCAAAATCGTAATCGATCGGGTTTGCTGTATTCGTATCACCACCTTTACCCCCACTGGCATCGAGGGCGATATTCGCAAGGCTACCGCCTTTTGCCAAGATCAGGATACTGCCACCTGCTCCGGCTCCAGAACCGCCATCATCAGTAGGTGTGACTACGCCGTCTCTGGCTTTAGCACTAATGGTGCCGCTACCTGTAATAGTACCAGCGCGGATCATGATGATCCCACCACCTAAGCCGCCACTGCCTGCAACTCCATTATTTGCATCCCCAGCACCACCGCCACCACCCATGATCAATCGATCGATTGTCGGTACGATTGTAATCGGGAAAACAGATCCACCCCTACCACCGACAGGCTTGCTAGAACCCGTAGTGGGTAATTCATTATTATCTGGAAATTTAATTGAGTTACCACCCTGACCCCCAGCACCATAATTTCCACCGCCACCACCACCAGCATTGTGCTGGTTGCCGCCACCGCCTGCATTTCCTGGTGCGCCGCGTCCACGGCTACCACCGTTGACATTGCCACCGATAGTTGGATATGAGTCGGCACTTTGTAGACGTGGATAGCCATCTACTCCGGTATTTATGGTAGTGCTGCCATCAAAGACATATAGAGGCGTACCCGCAATGCCTTCCCCTTTAGCACCGCCTCTGGGGACATTACCATCGGTTCTAAAAGATTCATCTTCTTGATCTGGATAAGTATCTGTATTTGATGTTCCACCGCCACCCCGAAATCCTTTATCTTGAACTTCGATCCTCCCATTCGCCATTGTGAGGGTATTCACGACATCAAGAGCCACAACTCCACCGCTTTTGCCATTCCATGAGCCTGGAGATCTGATCGTGTCTGATAGAGTTGTATTGATAAATTGGGGCACACGGATCACCTGATAGGTGCGTTGTCCATGACTAGTAATATTAGCAGCTTGCTGTCGATAGCTATTAATTAAGCCACCACCTGCTCTAGCTCCTCGGATTTGCAGCGTCCCTCCACTAGCACCAACGCTATTTTGAGCAACTACATATTCATAAAATCCCGTTCTATTGATCTCCGTTGCACCAAAACCAGTGCCTGAGCCGGATCCATAATTAACGGTGTCGGTAAAATTAATATCGGCATCCTGCATCTGAATAATCAACAGCAGATCGCCAGGTGTAATGGTAGTTTGATTGCCTTGATTATTGATCGCACCGATCGGGATGGTGGTAGCTCCTTGGTTGATGATATTATCGGCATCAGGGCCTGCATAGTAAGTGTTGACAACTTGGGTAATGCCAAGATCGACCCCATCTTTGCCTGGAGCTGCACATAGATTGCTCTGGACACTCTGGGATTGGGCTGCTTGCGGGAACCAGAGTAGTTGTGTCGTTGAAGCGAACCCCAGAGCGCAGAATAGTTTGAAAGATCTAGCTCTAAGTAAGCCGGAAGATCGATCGATCCGTGCCAATCGACGCGATCGAGATCCAATTACTGGCAATAATAGAGTAGGCAATATTTTTTGGAGTAGCAATTTCAGCAAAAACATTCTCTAATTACGCCCAAACTTAACTTAGGGAATTGCTGTTATCTTTCCCTCTTTGTCAGAGATTAGTAGCTAGTATATTCACTGAACATTTGTAAATTATTAATACTGAGCGAATTAGGAGAATTTAGTGCAATTCATTAAATGTACGCATTCAGCCCATGCTGAGGCTATTCTGGATATATTCAATGAGGCGATCGTCAATTCAACTGCACTGTATGATTACCAACCTCGTCAGCCTGAAAGCATGGTGAGCTGGTTTAAAACAAAAGAGACTGGCAACTTTCCCGTAATTGGCGCGATCGATGAATCAGATCGACTATTAGGATTTGCTAGCTATGGCACATTTAGAAACTGGCCAGCCTACAAGTACTCGATCGAGCACTCAGTCTACATTCACCCAGATCACCGTCGCCAGGGCATCGGTTTTGCACTGATGCAGCAACTAATCATTGCCGCTACCGAGCAACAATATCACACGATGATCGGCGGCATTGACATGAAAAATACCAGCAGTATTGCCCTACATCAAAAGCTAGGATTTTCACATACAGGTACAATTCAACATGCAGGCTTCAAATTTGGGCGGTGGCTCGATCTGGGGTTCTATCAGTTATTGCTAGAAACGCCAGTAGATCCAGTTGATGGTGTGTAGCAGAGATGGCTGTCTCTGTAGTGAAATTAATTCTTGATACATTGATATATCGATGGACTATATGATTTTACAGGTATCAGGAGTGGCTAAGTTGATTTATGGGCCGTTCTATCGAATTGAGACTGATGAAGAAGTTGCCAAGTCACAGGTTGAGAGTAGAGAAATTTGGGGGAAAGTGAGTAGGAATTTCTACCAAAGCCCATATCCCAAAGTGAAAGCTTAT
>JANNBD010000487.1:0-6119 GCA_031385105.1 Chamaesiphon sp. OTE_78_metabat_374 | reverse complement strand
AGCAGCCAGTTCCAGATTTTCACGGGCGGTAAGATTGAGATACACTCTGGGGGTCTGAAATTTACGACCAATTCCTAGTCGGGAGATTTGGGCTTCCGAGTAGCGACGAATATTTTTACCTTTAAATAGTACCTGTCCCGCAGTAGGTTTGATTTTGCCAGTAATTAGATCTAGAAAGGTAGTTTTACCCGCACCATTAGGGCCAATTACCACGCGAAGTTCGCCAGGTGCCATGCTAAAGTTGAGATTATCGATCGCTTTGAAGCCATCAAAATCCATCGTCAGGTTTTCAGTTGTTAGGATGCTCTCGTTCACTTTGTACCTCTGGATCTAAATCGATATTTGGATAGGTGCTAATTGCTTGCTGGCGATGATGGAATAGTTTCCGCAAACCCACAACTCCCTCAGGCAATACAGTCACAACAATCAGGAATAGTGCCCCTTGAAAAAATAGCCACACTTCTGGAAATTGCTCACTGAGGAGGCTTTTAGCAAAGTTGACTAATAATGTCCCTAATATCGCTCCCACTAGGGTGCCACGTCCTCCTGCTGCCACCCAAATTACCATTTCGATCGAGAAGCCAATATCCATTAATTGGGGCGATACTCGTCCGGTTTGAATGGTGTAGAAAGCACCGCCAATAGCAGCGAGTGCAGCAGAGACAGCAAAGACAACTACCTTGAATCCAGTCGGATTGTAGCCAGAAAATCTCAACCTATTCTCATCATCGCGAATAGCAACTAATAGATTACCAAATCTACCACTAGTCAACCATCGACACAGTGCATAAGCAAGTACCAGCGCAATAATTGTGAGAATATAAAAGGTGAATTGATATGTGCTAATATCAACACCTAAAATAGTTTTAAAATCAGTTAAACCATTCGTACCATTAAACAACTTTTGCTGTCCATTAAAAAAATTGAAAAAGACAACAGTAGCCGCTTGAGTCAATATCGAAAAATAAACCCCCCTAATCCGATTCCGAAAGACTAGATATCCAAGTAATCCACCGATAATAGTCGGAATAAGTAGGATCGCCAGGATCGTAAAATTAAAGTCATGAAATGGCTGCCAAAATCCTGGCAGTTCAGTCACTCCATAGAGGTTCATAAACTCCGGCAGTTGATTTGCGGCATCTTTAGGGATCTGCAATTTTAGATACATTGCCAATAGATAACCACCCAGGGCGAAGAATACCCCATGCCCCATGCTGAGTAGTCCAGTATAACCCCAGATTAGATCGATGCCCAATGCTGCGATCGATAGAGCCAGAAATCTACCTAATAAACTCAACCTAAAGTCAGTTAGTACCCAGGGAAGGATGAGGATTAGGATTAATGCGATTGCAATCACAATTCCTGCTTCTACTAGTAATTGATTGTCTCGCTTTTTCTTGGGAACAAGAGTGATCATAATTTAGCAATTAATAATTGATAATTATATTTGTAGGGTGTGTTACTGCGCCTGTCTTGTCGTTTTCTTATATCTCCCCCAGGAGAATAAAAACGCCGCAGCATAATGCACTAACATATTTAGTGGGAGAGGGCGGGTTCAAATGAGGTTATTATTACAGTCTTAATTAGTGGTATGAACCCGCCCCTACAGATTTGTATAATTCACAATTCAACATTACGTCCTTTCTGTGGAAAGATACCACCTGGACGAATTTGCAAGAAGGTAATAATCAGTGCAAATACCATCACTTTCGCCATGCTAGTGGTGGCAAAGAAAGTAAAAAAGTCAGCAATAGGTTGAATCGGCGCAAATATTGTTGCCAGATTTCCCGAACCAATCAGATAACTAGCAGTACCAATACTCAGTGCCGCAATAATCGTCCCAGCCAACTTACCAACACCACCAACTACCACCACCATAAAAGTGTCAACCACATAGTTTTGTCCGGTATTAGGGCCGACAGAACCGAGTAAGCTAATCGCACATCCTGCTACTCCAGCCAGTCCAGAACCGAGGGCAAATGTAAACGCATCGACTTGAGCAGTTGGGATACCCAAACAAGCACTCATCTGGCGATTTTGAGTTACCGCCCGAATTCTGAGTCCCCAATTTGTTTTCTGGAGAAATAGATAAATTCCGACTAAACAAATAACGGTAATTGCCATGATAAATAACCGACTGTATGGCAATTGAAAATCACCAATCGGCAAACCACCCCGCAACCATTCAGGTGCAGTAACATCAACATTTTGAGCACCAAACCAAGGCTTGGTAATCGTCAGGCTATATGTTTGAGCGAGAAAAATACTGACTGCTGCACTAATTGCGATCGATAGTGGTAGCATAATCGCGATCGCACCATTCCTAATTCGGTCAAAGTCTGGGCGACGTTTAATCAACCACATCCCGCCAAAGAATAGGAGTGAGAATGTGGCGATCGCGATCGACAGTCCCAAGCTGATACTGCGAACAAGTTGCTGTAAGATTAAACTTACGCCCCAAGTTGCTAGTAGCGTTTCTAATGGTCGTCCATAAAGGAACCGAATTACTCCCCGCTCCAACACCACTCCAGTGGCTGCGGCAACGATGAAAGCGGCAATTAGGGCAAAGAATATATAAAATTCAAATAGCGGCGCGGGGAGTGTCTTAAAGATATTTTGGACAACAAATGTTGTGTAGGCTCCGAGCATCATCAATTCGCCATGAGCGAGATTAATTACGCCCATTAAGCCAAATACGATCGCCAGTCCTAAGGCTGAAATGAGTAGGACTGAGCCAATACTCACTCCGTTAAAAATAGCTTCTAATAATCCTGATAACACAATTGGTGAATAGTGAATGGTGGATAGTGGATAGTGAATATTTAGATAAAGGTAGGGTGGGCAGTTTCCAGCATCTAGAATTCATGATATTTCAAGTAACCTATAAACCTATTTTCTACAAAAATTGACAGAAAGAAATAGACTTTATGTGTAGCAAAATCCCTAGATGGTGGGCAGTGCCCACCCTACAAATACTACTGTCCACTCTCCAATTTGTTAACTGTATACGAATTATCGATCTCAAAGGGTAGTAAATGATACTCCCTAGCATCTCAATATCATTCACTAGTAGCAGCCTGTGGAGTGGACATTGCTCACCCCAAAATTACTAAGCTTTAACCTTGTATTTACCACCTTTTGCTGGATCTGACCAATCGCAGGCAAAACCTTTTGTTTCGGTGACATATTGGTTCCACGGAATCGGTTTAACTGCTTCTTTTGATTCAGAAACAATCTTGAACATGCCATCTGCGCCGATCTCACCGATGCGAACAAATTTAGATAAGTGATGATTATTTTCCATTGTCACCTTACCTTCTGGGGCATCAAAAGTTAGACCATTAGAAGCTTTGCGAACTGCTTCAAGTTCAAAAGTCTTGGCTTTTTCAACCGCCATCTTCCACATATACACCATGATATATGCAGCTTCCATCGGGTCATTTACTACCCGCTCCGCACCGTACTTTTTCTTGAAATTTTCAACGAAGGTTTTATTCGCTGGAGTATTCACAGTTTGGAAATAGTTCCAGGAAGCATAATGACCTTTGAGATATTCTACGCCGATCGCTTTGACTTCTTCTTCGGCTACACTGACAGACATCACTGGATATTTGTCTGCTTTCAAACCAGCACTTTGCATCTGCTTAAAGAAAGCAACGTTACTATCTCCATTGAGAGTATTAAAAATGACTCCACCGTTGGGTAAAGCCTTTTTAATTTTAGCGATAATTGGCGTAACTTCGTTATTACCTAAAGGTAGGTAATCTTCACCGACAGTTTTGCCACCTTTCGCTTTTAGTTGAGCTTTGATGATTGTATTTGCGGTGCGGGGGAACACGTAGTCAGAACCCACTAGGAAAAACTCTTTACCTTTATTTTTTAGTAACCAGTCAACCGCAGGCTCGATTTGTTGATTTGGGGCTGCACCAGTGTAGAAAACATTTTGCGAACATTCTTGCCCTTCATATTGAACGGGATACCAAAGCATGTGCTTTTTCCCTTCAAATACAGGTAAAACTGCTTTCCTACTGGCAGATGTCCAGCAACCAAAGACTGTTTGGACTTGATCTTGATCGATCAATTTCTTGGCTTTCTCGGCAAATTTGTCCCAATCGGAAGCACCATCTTCCACGATTGCTTCAATTTGTTTGCCTAGTACGCCACCTTTGGCGTTAATTTCGGCGATTGCCAGTTGTTCAGCATCAACAACACTTTTTTCACTAATTGCCATCGTGCCACTCAAAGAGTGTAAGATTCCAACTTTGACTGTTTTGCTATCGGCTGCGGCAGGTGCGGCACTTGGACTTGCTGCTGGATCTGTGCTCGGAGTCGCTGTCGGACTAGATCCTGGCTTGGTACACGCATTGAGAATTACTGTACCTGCAAGTCCAGCACCGCCAAGTAAGATGAATCTCCGTCGTCCAAATTGACTCGCCATATGTATTTAACTCCACTTTTCCTGAAAAATTGACTGGCTGATATCCTAATGCTAATATCTCAGGTTTTGGGTATATTACGATACAAACTATTAAAATTTTACAAACATCACCAGACTAAGACAGTTGTTTACCTACAAGCCCCAACGCTGCAACCAGTCGATCATTTTCAGCTACTGTGCGGACAGCCACCCGAAAGAATCTATCTCCCAGTTCTGGGAAGCTGATACAGTCACGGATTAAGAGCTGATGTTGTTGGAGCAGTTGGGTTTGAAGTGCGGTTGCCGATCGATCTGAGCGGACGAGGATGAAGTTTGCCGCGCCAGGAAGGGGGTATAGTCCTGAGATCTGGCTCAAACCAGCAAATAGTCGATCGCGGGCGGGTGAGAGCCAATCCCAGGTGAGCTGCTGAAATTGGGTATCAGGGAGGACAGCGATCGCAGCAGCAGCGGCTAGAGTGTTGACTGGCCAAGGATCGCGCCAATTTTTCCAGCGATTTAATCTGTCGGGATAGGCAATGCAGTAGCCGAGTCGTAAGCCTGGGAGACTGTAGAATTTGGTGAGTGATCGCAAGATCACCAGATTAGGATATTGGGCAATAAGTGGGATCAAGCTTTGCTGCTGTGCTGGGGGTAGAAAGTCCATAAACGACTCATCAAGTACCACCAGATCAAATTGATCTAAATATGGCGTAATTGTCTCTACGCTCCAAATCTGCCCAGTTGGATTGTGGGGATTATTAATTATTAGTCCCACAGCGTGGGGAATTTCGCTAGGGAGATCGCGGAGGGCAAAATCGAGATCGCCAATTTCACCATCGGGCAGGATCATTGATCGAGTGATGATCCGGGTGCCAAAAGTTTGGAGCGATCGGGCGTAGTCCCCAAAGGCGGGTGTGGGGATGATGGTGGCATTGAGCTTGGAAAACTCCAGCGCAGCCCAAGTTAATAGTTCTGCCGCCCCATTGCCTGGAAGCACCCAATCAGCATCGATATTGTGATGATCGGCAATCGCTTGACAGAGTTCGGGGTAATTGGGGTCAGGATAGTTGGTGAGATTGTCTATTTGCAGCTTGATGGCAGCGAGTGCCGTCGGCGGAGGGCCTAACGGACTGATACTCGCTGAAAAATCTAAAATCAGAGAGGGGGGACAGCCCGCTACGGTCGCTGCCCAGCTTGGGTTCCCCCCATGTCGTGGTCTATTCAAACGATCTTGCCGAATGTGGATCCAGTTAAATTAGTCGTCTTTGCTTTCGGACACTTTGTCCTTGAATAATTTACCAGCAGAAAATGCAGGTACCTTGGTTGCGGGAATTTCCATTTTCTCGCCAGTTCTAGGGTTGCGACCTTCGCGTTTTTGACGATTTCTAGGTTCAAAGGAACCAAATCCTACCAAAGTCACCTTGTCACCTTTGGATACAGCTTCCATAATTGCTTCCAATGCGGCTGACAATACTGTATCAGCTTGCTTTTTGGTCACGCTAGCTGTTTCAGCTACGCGATCGACTAATTCACCTTTATTCATGTGTAGATCTCCATTATTGGTATTGTTGATGGACTGACACGACAGCATCATTGAAGCTGGTGCCATGCGGATAAGTCAGTGGGAAGCCAAATGTTAGGCTTGAAAACGGTTCGAGAACACGTTAGCAGTATTTGGCGATCAAATTTTGCAAATCTTTTG
>JANNBD010000466.1:0-14847 GCA_031385105.1 Chamaesiphon sp. OTE_78_metabat_374 | reverse complement strand
ATTGCCAATGGGGATATCTTTTCAGTCGAGTCGGCTGTAAATTGCCTGGAGCAAACTGGAGCCGACGGGGTAATGTGCTCTCGCGGTACCCTCGGTTATCCGTTTCTCGTCGGCGAGATCGATCATTTCCTCAGAACAGGCGACAGGTTGCCAGCACCAAGTTCGATCGATCGATTGGCATGTGCCAAAGAACATCTGCAAAACCTGTACCTCTACAAAGGCGAACGTGGCATCTTGCAATCCAGGAAGCACATGACCTGGTACGCCAAAGGCTTCTCAGGTGCGTCAGAACTGCGAACGCAGCTCCAAGAGATCGAGAATGTAGCGGAAGGAATAGGTCTGCTCGATCGACAAATAGAAATATTGGCGAAAGAAATGTAGCGGCTAGAGACTCATAAATCACAGATCGCTAGCCACTTGCTGCTGTTAGAGATTACCGCGCAGAGCTGCGAGTAAAAATAATACGACTGGTCCAGCAATCATAATCATTGCCACCATTGACAGTTGGGCGATTACTTCCCAGTTAATACTAAGTACGCTGTCAACAATACCGCTCAAAAAGTCCATATTTCCTCTCAAATTAAACTTAAATTTATTATATAGCCAACAGGATTCGGCAATCCAATTTTATCTGAGTCAAGTGGGGCTAGATTAATTTTAGTTACAAAAGTACATGGAATTAGGCTTTAGGAATTAGGCTTTGGGCTTTAGGGGTGAAGCAGTAATTTGTAGGGTGGGCAATGCCCACCAGCCAGATATCAGCTAATTCTAGTGTTTTAGCTTGTGTGAATCTTTCAAATATCTAATAGACTGGATTAGTAACAACTGACGAATCAAAATATGTCTACATGGCAGTGTGTAAAGCAGTGTGGAGCTTGCTGCAACTTGGATCCGAGCGATCGACCAGATTTGGAAGAGTACCTGCCACCGGAGCAGCTAGCCATCTATCTGAGCATGGTAGGTGAGGATGGTTGGTGTATCAATCTCGACAAAGATACTCGATCGTGTAATGTTTATGATGTACGTCCTGCTTTCTGTCGGGTGCAAGAAGATACATTCGTTGCGATGTTTGGGATTGAGCCAGCGGATTTGAATGACTTTGCGATCGCTTGTTGTCGCGAACAGATTGAAGGTGTGTATGGAGATCGGAGCCTAGAAGCGATTCGATTTGACCAAGAACTGGGAATCTTCCTCTAGATCTCGACCTTTGCTTGTCGATATGGGAAGATTAGCCAGATATGAAAACTTAGCGATAGTGTAGACCTACTTGTGACTAGCCCTTCTGAACCAGAAAATCCATCCGCCAATCTAGTATCAGAACCACTAGAACAGATACCTACAGCAGATAATCAAAAATCTGGAGCGTGGGCTACTTTCTTTTCGACATTTATCACTATTTTCTTTGCTGAAATGGGTGACAAAACTCAATTAGCCACGTTGCTATTGAGTGCCCAATCCGGATCGCCGTGGATTGTATTTATTGGTTCGGGTGCCGCGTTGATTGCGACTAGTTTGGTTGGGGTATTATTAGGGCGTTATCTGGCGAAGATATTAACACCAGAAACGCTAGATATTGCGGCTGGGATGTTGTTGATGGTGATTGCGATTCTGTTGTTGGGGGATGTAGTTCAACTTTAAACTAACCCAAGTTGCTATCTCTGGAATGCCTACGATTGTTGGCGGAGCCTTCCCGTAGGGTAATCGTGGCTCACAATGCGAAGTCCGCCTACGCGGACTATGTTTCTCAGTCCGCGTAGGCGGACTTTGCATCACCAGCAGCGGTTTTAACCGCTGGAGTTATAAGTAGCGACTTAGGTTAATTTATCAATCTCCCTGGGGACATTCATCCCAGAGATTAGTGGTTTGACGTAAACTACTCCAGTTACCACCACCCAGAATTAAATGATCCAATAACGGAACTTGAAGTAGCTTTGCCCCTGCAAGTAATTGCCGAGTCAAATCGAGATCAGCTTGACTAGGTTCGGTGCTGCCAGATGGATGATTGTGAGCGACGATCGTTTTGGTGGCACCTTGCTTGAGGATCGCCGTGAATATTTCCTTTGGCGGTGCTAGAGTTTCAGTCGCTGTCCCGATCGTAATCAATTGCGTACCGAGTAATCTATTCTTGACATCTAGTAATAAAATCGCAAATCGCTCTTGAGATGACCACATCAATTCTTGGCTTAGAGCTGCGGCGGCGGCTTCTGGACTTTCGATAATCGCTCGATCGGGTGGACGTAGTATACATGCTCTTTGACCGAGTTCGATCGCAGCCAAGATCGCTGTCGCCTTGGCTGGGCCAACTCCCTGAATATCCATCAATTCTTGAGGGTGCAGATCGCGCAGTCTTTCTAGCGGATCGCGTTGATGTTGACCAAAATAATTGAGAATATACTCACCCAGTCCGATCGCTGATAGTTTACCAGGCCCTTGTCCCGTGCCCAACAAGATCGCAATCAATTCAGCATTTTTCAGATGCTTAACTCCGTGTGCGAGTAGACGTTCGCGGGGACGTTCGGTACTGGGAATATCAATAATGCGTAAGCTGTAGGTCATGCCAGTAACAAGCGATCGAAGTGTAGTTAAAATTACTTGCTACTCTACGCTGATTTGATGTGCGATCGAATCAACACAATGGCTGATTTCTGATTTGACCGATCCCCAAAGTACTACGCTGTTTAGCCGCCACTCAATTTAGCTTTGTAGCCCAATTTAGTCACAATCTCTAATAATTTTTGCCGATGATCGCCTTGAATCTCGATCGAGTTATCCTTGAGCGCACCACCAGCACCACATTGATTCTTCAGTACTTTGGTGAGGCTAGTCAGGGTGTCCAGCGATACTTGAAAGCCACTAACGATGGTAACAGTCTTACCGCCTTTGCCTTTTCTAGAGACTTCGATCTTGAGTTTGTGCTGGTTGGGCGGTAGTTCGACGGTATCGTCGGTATCTGGTTCTTCGTCACCGAATTCACGATAGGCGATTTTGCTCATATAGTTAGGTGTTTAGAATTTATACAAATATTGTCTGAACTATGATTAGAATGATTTAATGACGAGCTGTGATTATTACTATGAAGCAATCATAGTCTATCTGTTAATCATTTTAATCACAGTTCAGACGACATATTCTGTGGACATCACCCCAATACGCTGATATCCCCACGCTACATTTTGGGCATACTTACTAGATAATCTAGTGAGCTATGGACTGATGCGGCGCAAAAATTTAATCTCTCCAGAAAAGCCTGCACAAGATCTGGTCGAGTATCGATTTAGATTATTGTTTTTACCATATCTTTCATATGCTATATCAATTGCTATTTTAGGTGGATTTATTGCTGGAATATTTTTTTGTCTAGTAGAACCAATAGACAAGGCTATTCTAATTTCTATTATTTGTCTATCTGCTCTGATATTAGCAGAAGTACTATTCGCATTCTTAATGTCAAAAGTAGCTAGTATTAACTTTGTGCTGGAAGGAAAATTTCGATACGATCTTTCCTCACAAAGTCTTCGTGTAAATTTGCAAGAAATTATTCTAATCAAGCCTTATAAGATAGTTGGAATTAGATGTTTAAGTATTAAAACAACAGATGGCAAGAAAATACAGTTCTCACCCCGTTTTTATGAAACAGCTAAAATACTCGATCGAGTCCGCGAGCTAGCAGGAGAAGATCACATCTTAGTTCGGGCACTAGAAAAAGAACTATCTCGCCCACGTCACGAACTTACAAAATTATGGGTGGGTGTAATTGGATCGATCGCATTGACCATAAGTATCTATCTAATTGGTGGGAATATGTATGCCGCAGAGCGGGAAAAACCATTAGAACAATCGATCGCTAGTTATGTCCGTCAACATCCCAAAACTGCACCAAATCAATCTGCGATCGATCTACAAGCTTTGATGACTAAATTAGGACTATCTGTAGAGGCATTTGGTGGCGGTACAGATGCAAAGGTCAAGCCAGATAAGACTGCAATTGCTGAATGGAAAGCGATCCAAAATATCTTAGATGAATACTCACTCAAACAATTAAATAAAACTGATAGCTCGATTGAAGCATTGCCCAATAAATTGTCTAGTTATCTTAAAACTCATCAAACTGATATTCAAGCGATCGAAACTCAATTGATCGATAATCCTATCCCTGAATGGGGTTCTGACTCAGGCTGGGTCGAGAAGAGCGATCCAAAAGCTGGGGATAGTTTCCTTCGATCGAATCCCATAAATTATTTTAGCATCGCGAATATTGAACATGTAATAATTATCAATATTCTTGATAAACTACAAAAACCTAATCCTATTATTTCTAGCGATTTAGCTGCTCTCGAAAAAGTACAGCAATCTCTTCAAGCACAACATTCTCTAATTGGACAGCTAATCAGCCAAATTGGAGAAAATAGAATCTCAAAACTAGTCAGAAAATTAGATATAGTACCTGCTGGATGGGGTGATAATTTATTTAGTCGAAATCGCTATCAAAAGATGTATGGTTCGATCGAGAATGACTCAATGATTACTGTTCGGCTGCTACAATCTTCGGGGATTTTCAGTCAAATATTAAATGAGTTCAAGAGTCCATTACGATTTGTCCCAGGATATGCTCATTTAACACGTCCCCGTGTTCGATTAGCAGCAATCGAATTCAATCGCGAAGTCAATAAAGGTCTAGCATATTGGAGCAAGCAAAATATTTGCCGCACGGATGGAAAAAGTGGTATGAAATCGATAAAAATGGCAGGCTTAGAAGATTATCGAGATTTATCTTTTGCTGCACCATTTAATCTGGCTATTCAATATCCCAAGGTGTCAAAATCAGACTTGTTGTGGGAATTAACGACTAGCGTTAGGCAGATAAAATCTAAATTAGCATCAGGAGGAAGTATTAACTTAGTAGCTGGAGAGTTTAAGCTACCTTCAAAAGTTTGTCCTGGTGAACAGTGGACAGCCACGGCGACTAATGGAGCTGTAGAAATAGCTTTTAGTCATCCACCTGATTGGAAAGCTTTGAATACAACTAGTTCTACATCTGTTGAGCAACTGACCTATAAAATCAAGCCACTCGATCGCAATTAACAATTAAGTTTCGACAGATCGAGTTTTCAAGCCGACAATATCGCCAGTTGGGGTTTTGCCGATGATGTAGATATCGATTTCAACTTCCCCAACGCGGAAAACTTGAACTTCGGATAGATTATTGTTGATCGAATCTAATAGATGTGTGTATCGATCAACCAGCTCTAATTCTGCCTGTTCATACCAATCTTCGATCGTCAGAACAGGCTCGAATAGATCTGTCAGGGTAATAGATTTGATCGCCAAATCGGTATCATAGATATTGCTAAATAAATCACTGGGAGTCAGCTCGATCCCTAGCTCCCAAGAGACTATTTCAAACGGGTAGTCGGATTCGCTCGACCACAGTAGATCCGTGGTAGCTTGTTTGAGTCGATCGATGATTTTGGCTGTTGTCACGATCGCGTCGCGGTCACTTTGTGGAATAGATTTAGGTGCAGGATTGTCCATCGGTAGCAATCTGAGTGGATTTGTGGGAATAATAATTTTATCAAAGCATCTACTACTTAAGCATATGTCCGAACTTGATGTTAATTTGCCCAGCACCCGCCAAACTCAAGGGTTAATCAAAGACAAGATCGAAGTATCAATCAAATTAATCACTGGTGATGTCTTTGCAGGGAGAATTGTCTGGCAAGATCCTGAATGCTTATTTTTTACTGATGCAAATGATAAAAAAACATTAATTTCTCGTCATGCGATCGCATATGTTCAGCCGCAGTAGGGCGTGGGGGACTGGAAGACTTGGGGAGATGTCTGTTTAGCCTAAAGCCTAAAGCCTAATCTCTCTAATCGATCGATACTTCCACAACCGATTCTACTATGGGTACTGCCAGCCCTGGCATGGCGATCTCACCCCTGGTTAATTGCTCAAAGACGGTTTGTTCGTCTACAGAGCCAACGACTAGACAACTATCGCCCAATTGGAATGCAGTACCGCCATTGGGGTAGTTAATTTGGCTACCATCTTCCCGCTGAATGGCCACGATTGTAGCTCCGCTCAAGGGGCGAATACTAGCACTGGCGATCGAGTTGCCCAATAGTGGCGAGGTTAATGATAGTCGATGCCAACGTCGATTCATGCCTAACGTGTCTGCCTGAACGTTTTGAGCCATTTCACCGATCTTGCCTTCAGGTCGGAGTTTCATGTAATGAGAATTACGGATGGTTTTGACTTGGCGTTGAATCTGGACTGTCGGTAAACCAATTTTGACGAGTAAATGGGATGCCATTTCCAGGCTGGCTTCAAATTCTGGCTGGACGACTTCACTACCGCCGAGTTGATAGAGTAGTTCAATATCTTGATACTGATTTGCTCGTACAACGATGTCCAGTTCGGGGGAGATTTCCAGGGCGTGTTTGAGGCAGAGACGGGTGCTCATTGCATCAGGCAGGGCAATCACCATCGCCCTAGCTCGATCGAGTCCAGCTCTAGTTAGGACGGGGATGCTGACAGCATTACCGTAAATATAGGGAATTCCATCATCGCGCAACTTTTGAATGGCTGCTTCTGACTGATCTACTACTACTACTGGAATATTTTGTTCGGCGAGAAGTGTCACCAAATTCTGTCCAGTGCGTCCATAACCGCAAATCACAATTGGCGGTTCGAGTGGTACATGTTCGGTGATTTCCTTGGGTGGTTCTCCAGGCTTGAACCATCGATCAAGTGCCGGAACTGTCTCAATCCAGTTGAATAAACTCGGAATCAATCTCAGCACAAATGGTGTCACAACGAGTGTCACGGCGGTTGTACCCAGTAGTAGTAGATACACCCGCTTGGACACCAAGCCCAAATTGCGTCCTTCACTAGCTAGAACGAATGAGAATTCGCCGATTTGGGCTAATCCCAATCCGGCAATCAGAGCTGTCTGAAGTGGGTAGCCAAATAATTTAACTAATGGTGTAATAATCAGGAATTTTCCGACAAAAACGATTGAAACTAGCCCCAGAATCAGATCGAGATTGTTCCAGAGAAATAGCGGGTCGATCAGCATCCCGATCGCCGCAAAGAATAACGCCGCAAACACGTCTCTAATCGGCTCCACATAGGCCAAAGTCTGATCGGCGTACTCCACTTCAGAAATCATCAAACCAGCGACAAATGCTCCCATTTCGATCGATAGTCCCAGCTTTTCGGTGACGAGGGCAATGCCCAGGCACAGGGTGACAATTCCAAGTAAAAATAGTTCTCGACTTTCTGTACTAGCCAGCAGCCGCAACAAGCGCGGCACAATAAAAATCCCAATCATCATGGCGACGATCGCAAACAGACCAATTTTCAGGGCGGCTTGAACTACGGCTAGTCCAATTTCCTCGGCTGGTCGATCGAGTGCAGGTAATACAGCTAGCATGAAGCCCAAAGCTAAATCCTGAACCACCAAAATACCCAACATTACCTGCCCGTGGGAAGTGGCTGTCTCATTCGCCTCCATCAATGATTTTAAAACCACTGCGGTCGAGGATAGGGATAAGATCGCCCCCAAAAATACGCCCTGTTGGGGAGTTGTCACCCAGCCCACACTAATCGAGATGATCGTCGTAATTAGAATAGTAAGTAGGATCTGGAGTCCACCACCACCTAGACTAATTTTTTGGACTTTCTTGAGTTCGGAAAATGAGAATTCTACCCCCAGCGCAAACAGTAGAAAAGCTGCGCCAAATTGTGCTAGGGTTTCAACTTGGATTAGCTCTTTGATCAGTCCTAGTCCCGTGGGACCGACGATAATGCCACCGACGATATAACCCAGCAGGGGCGGTAGCCCAGCCAATCCTGCGGCAACTCCACCCACAGCCGCCGCTGCCAGAATGGATACTAAATCTATAATCAGACGGAAATCTTCTAACACTAGATTT
The DNA here is from genome assembly GCA_031385105.1 of Chamaesiphon sp. OTE_78_metabat_374. Classification (GTDB taxonomy): domain Bacteria; phylum Cyanobacteriota; class Cyanobacteriia; order Cyanobacteriales; family Chamaesiphonaceae; genus Chamaesiphon. Next base: position 6,909 of record JANNBD010000466.1, on the reverse strand, counting down.
TTATAATTATGAGAGTTTTAAAAAATTAAATTAACGTATCTTAACCTACTAGGATACCGATTTTTCCAGATCTATGGGAACAGTAAAGTTGCTAGTTAGTACTTGTTAATTAGGTTGTTGTGTGGATCTACCCACCCGGACGCTTTGCATCCTGCCCTGACGGGCACCCCTCCAAGGAGGGGATTTTTCACTACATTTTTACCCCGAATTGCGATCGATCGAATCATTGAATTATGAAAGCAGCAAAATTAGTTTTATTTCGTAACTGGCAATACACCTTACTTGGCGGAATTGTCCTGACGATCGTATTGTGGTCGGCAGTCAAAGTACCTGGGATGGCATTGGGTGCCAGATTTACACCTGCAAGTCCCCGCCTTGGGGAAACGCTGGTAGTCAATATTACGGCTACTCCAGGCAAAACTGCCTCGCCCACAATTAAGGTTGGTGGTAAAACTTACCCAGCATTTAAAGTCGGTGTCGATCGATTTCGGGCAATGATCCCGACTACACCGCTCGAACAACCTGGAGATCGAAACGTAACTATTTCCAGCAATCCTGAGACGACTACGCTGAAAATACCTGTAGCAAATCGCCAGTTCAAAACCCAACGAATTAACTTTTCTGGCGGTAAAGCTGGAATCGAAGCGACCGAAATGGAACTTCGACAGGTAGCTGCTTTCAAAGCGACAGTTAGCCCCCAAAAATTTTGGGAAGGTAATTTTATCGCCCCAAATGATGGTAGAACTAGCTCTCCATTCGGCGTGCGCCGTTACTACAATGGCGAATTAGCAATGGACTATTACCATCGAGGCTTGGACTATGCGGGAGGCTACGGCTCGGCAGTTGTAGCTCCAGCGGCGGGTAGAGTGGTATTAGTCGGTTATGAGAAAAAAGGCTTCCGCGTACATGGTAATGTCGTTGGACTCGATCATGGGCAAGGCGTAGTCAGTATTTTCATGCACCTGAGCAAAATCGCTGTTGAAGAAGGCGAAATGCTCGATCCAGGCGATCGAATTGGCTCGATTGGCTCTACCGGAGCATCCACAGGACCTCACCTTCACTGGGGCTTATACGTCAACGCTGTTTCAGTCGATCCCGTTCAGTGGAGATCGAATTCGATTGAGTAGGCGAATTGGTGAATAGTGAATAGTGACCTATCATTGTTCCCGTGCTCCCGTGCTCCCAGTCCCCCAGTCTCCCAGTCTCCCAACCAAATGTTACTAACTCCAATCCCAAGGGCATAATAAATACAAATAGTGGTTTAGCTAACGAGAGTGTTAGCACTTTAGCTACTTCTGGATTATTATTAACAGTTTCCATAATGATGAATATACAAGCGATCGTAGAACATGCTTTAGACGAGGGCTATCTTACGCCTGCGATGGAAGCAGAAGTGGGGCGAATCTGTGACAGTGCCGCAGAGCTGTCTGTAGAAGAATACATGGCACTCGATCATTTGATGGGTGCGTTACTCGCTGGGGAAATCGTCACGGTTCCGCGCAAACAATTTATCAACGTGATGGAAGAACTGGTAATCACCGAAACAATCAGTCAAATTACCGCAATTGAAGTTGATTCAGATATTCAACTAGATGTTGGCGATGTTGCTGCTTACGCACTCAATCGACTACCACCTCTATATGCAACCACCGAAGAAGGTGCCAGCTACCAAAGAGATCGCGCACAGAAAGAACTAAAAGATGTGATTGCTAAACAGGTGCAATCGGCAATTTCTCAAAATATGGATCGTCCCGAGTTCTTCCCCGAACGTCAAGCTCTGACAAAACCTGGTGGAGAAGAAGTTGTGAAACAAGTTAGCACTCTTCTTCAATCCTACGCGCCACAATTTGAAGCAAAAAATCACCCTGTAGGAGCTATTGATTAGATTTCCATTATCGCTTTGATGAAATGTCCTGATTGTCAATCCACTAAGCTGCGGAAGAATGGACTTTATCGCGGGAAACAGCGTTATCAATGTAAAGATTGCGCTCGTCAATTTGTAGAAACCTGTAATTCAAATCTTCATCAACAAACTAGTACTGGAGTAGAGGAGAGGATCGATCGATATATCACCTCAGTTTCTACTCCGGCTGGTGATTTGTTAGTCAAATTGCAGCAAGCTACGGCGCAGTACCCACTCGCCCAGATGCAGCCGACTTTGCCACAATCACAACTGATCGCACTTTTGATCGGGTCAATTGGAGCTAGTCGGGTACTGGAGCTAGGGATTTTTAATAGCTACTCTACGTTAGCAATAGCTTTAGCATTACCGACTGGTGGAAAAATTATTAGCTGTGGAGTTGCGGGCAAACATCTAGATATCGCTCGTGCCCACTGGCATCAAGCTGGAGTCGAAGCTAAAATCGATTTGCAGATTGGTAGTGGATTGGAGTTGCTGGATCGATTAGTTAATAGTCATCCGATCGAACATTTTGACCTGATTACCATCTCTGGACTCAAACATCAATATCCGCTTTACTATCAGCGCGCGATCGAATTATTACGCCCTCAAGGACTACTAATTATCACAGATGTCTTGTGGCAAAGTAAGGTGCTCAACCCTGAGACTTATAACGATGAGTTTACACGAGGAATCGCTCTTTTCAACCGCGAGCTAGTCGCCGATCCACGCGTAAATGTTTCAGTGTTGCCGATCGGCGATGGGCTATCGATCGCTACCAAAATTAGTGAATAGTCTCTGAGCAATGAGAGTCGATCGAGATTATATCCTGCTGTAAAACTAACCTAAAAACCTAGATTCAGCAGAAATTCTGTTGAATTTCAAATCAGTCGAAATCCGATCTGTCCATCGTCTAAAATAGACGATGTTGGTTTATGGCAAGCGGACAAAAGCTGGATCTCATCAGAGTCACACTGTTGTCAGATCGTAAAAACTTAGATCGACCTCCACAAACGTGAGCTGATCCCGATCTAAAGCTTAAAATCCAAACCCTAAAGTCCAAGCCACAGCACCTAATCACTCAATATTCAGGAACTTATCAGCAGTCAAATACTTCAAATAGACTGTAACTCACACCAATAAGTCTGCTGAATTGACTTCGCCCCCAGTCATATGACAACTCCACACGCTCCCAATACTTTTCACCGATTATCTCGCCCACTACTACTAGGTATTCTCACTAGTATTTCTGGCATTTTAGTTGGGGCGGTACCCGATTTTACTGCTTCGCAGCCCAGTTTGCTCTTTAGTAGCGCAGCGCGAGCGGATGAATTTAGCGAAGCAGATCTGCGTAATTACGCCACTGCACTAATGGCGATTGAACCAATTCGCCAGTCAGCACTGGCACAAGTTAGAGCTAGTGCTGGCGGTACATTACCAAATCTTGTTTGCAACCAGCCCAGCACAATGGAAGGATTAAACACTGAAGCAAAATCTCTATTTGTTAATTACTGTAATAAATGTGAGGCTATTGCTTCCAGTCGTGGACTGAGCATCGAAAGATTCAATCAAATTACACAATCTGTCCGCTCTAATTCTCAACTTCAGAATCGGGTGCGCGGTTTTATGAACCCTTAAACAACGATATTTTGCATTTCCATCCCATTGGCTGTGCTAAATCGCGCTGATCTAGGTAAAGATATAATATCGATGATCGGTCTTGTAAACCTATATTTATGATCTCCAACGACTCACCAGCTCCAACAGTCATTGTATTTACGCGCAGGTTGCATCACCATCCTCATTCAGCATCACCACTAGTTCTATCGCTCACAGCCGAAGAACGCACCCGTAGTCGTCATCATTTCATCACTGATGATGGCACTCCCATTTATCTGCAACTACCGCGCGGCACCGCCCTTCAAGAAGGCGATCTACTATCATCAATGGCGGATGATGTCCTCGTGCAAATTGCTGCCAAACCTGAGCCAGTCTTGACAGTTACCAGCGACGACTCAATTAATTTGCTTCGTGCGGCTTATCATCTCGGCAATCGTCACGTCAGCCTCGAAATCACATCTACCTATCTGCGCTTGGCTCCCGATTCTGTCCTACTAGGAATGCTGACGCAATTAGGTTTACAGGTAGTAGAACAAATTGCTCCATTCTGTCCTCAGGGTGGTGCTTACAGTCACCATCATTAGGCTTTAGGCTTTGTGTTTAAGATATTCCGTAGGGTGGGCAATGCCCACCAGCTAGAATGGGCGCAATTTACAACAAATAGTTGCGTCTACTTACTTAGTTGATAGAGTTTACTTGATTAATAATTGGAAGAGTGTGAGTCTAGAAACAATAAATAATCAGCAACTATTAAGATTATTGCAGCTTTCCAGTCCACTCTTGCCTGTAGGAGGATATAGCTATTCTGAGGGACTAGAAAGTCTAATTTCACAGGGGATTATCCAGGATCGAATCACGCTTAAAGCTTGGATTGGGCGAGAATTGCAGGTTGGTGCCATTCGGGTGGAGACAGCAATAATGGATCGTGCTTACTTCGCAGGGATTAAACCAGATCTTGAGCGACTACAATACTGGAATCAATGGCTCTCGGCTGCACGGGAAACTGAAGAATTGCGTCAACAAAGCTGGCAAATGGGTGGTTCTCTGACGAAACTAGCGATCAAATTGACCCCAGAAATTCAAGATTTAATTACCTCAATTGCTGGCACAGCCTCTCTACAAAAGCAGATACCGTGCAACTATGCGATCGCTTTTGGAATCATCGCCCAACATTGGCAGATCGACAGATCCACTGCAATTGCGGCTTATCTCCACAGTTGGGTGACAAATTCTCTCGGTGCAGGTGTCAAATTAATTCCACTCGGACAAACAGCCGGACAACAGATCCTCTGGGAGTTTCAGGTAGAAATTGATGCTCTGGCTCAAACTATTCCTCGCCTCACTGATGACGATCTCTATGCCTGTAGCTGGGGGCTATCTCTAGCCAGTATGCAGCATGAAACCCTCTACAGTCGGCTGTTTAGGAGCTGAAGTATCCGGGTATAATTCTCAATTCAACCAATATTTGTAAAATTATTGATATTTATTCTCAGTATATATTGACATTAGTTCTCAATACATTTATAGTAATATATATCACTCAAGTTCATTGATCGCAGCCGCCAGTCGTCTACAGGTATGTAGCAAGAAATCGTAGCCGACCGGATAGTAGAACTTCATAAGTTTATTTACGTGTGCTAGTCATTGGTTTGGTGTTCTCCTCTCTAAAAATTAAGGATCGGCAGGTCGGATTGATAAACTTAGGTTTGTCATCCGACTTTTTTTGTGAGTGTTGAGCATTTTGATATTAGTGCTAACTAATGCTGAACTATTAAGAATATTTACTATTAAGTAAAGGTGATTTAGATCGATCGCCAAGAATAGCACCGCTAGACCGAAATTATGTCAGGGTTACTGAGCGGTGACACAGTTGCCTTGGTGACTATGAATGCGGCTATTTTGAGATCGAGATCCAGCTAAGAAGAAGGTTTAGTAATAGTTTCAACCTCTCCATCAGTTTAGATTGATCGAAACTAGTAGGCCAGGTCATCATATTTTAAGATTGACCCTACCTCAACCGTCCGATCAGAAAAGTTGAATTAGTGTTATGTTAAGAAATATCACAGAATTTTGCACTAACTATATTTGTATGCTTCCTAAACTCATCGCTCCAATCTTCAATGCCGAATTTAATCAGTTTCAAAAAATCAACCCAACTGAGGCATGGTCACTGTTTTTCTCTGCTAGTAACAAGAATCAGCTACTAGGCTCAGATGCCAAAACCGGAAATTACTTCACATTCGGATTGCTGGGTGCGGTGATTGCTAGTGCATTCGAGCTTGTAATTACTCACTCAATCTAGTTAAAACTGCCTGAATAGCCCGATTCTAACAGTCCCAAATATTAATCAATACAATGTACGACTCCATTGGCAGAAATAATCCTTTTGATGAGCACATCCCGACCATAGATATGGATCTGCTGAGTAAGTTGATCGGTCAGCAGCATCAGGGTCGTCCGATCTTTGAGAATATTGCCGTCATGGGCTGTGGTTATGTGGGGGGCGCACTAGCTGATTGTTGGCAAGAGCAGGGGCACTTTGTCACGGGTACAACAACTAGAAACTACCGAGTGGCGGCAATCAGCGCAAATGTCTCCCAAGCTGTAGTGATGACAGGGGATGATCTCACTGCCGTACAGTTATTACTAGAAGGTCAACATACCTTGGTCGTGAGCGTTGCGCCGACAAGCTCTCAAGAAGTTGATGACAAGACTTATGAACATACCTACCTCACCACAGCTAAAAATATAGCCACTGCCCTGGGCAGCGCACCAAATGTCAAGCAAGTTATCTATCTGAGTAGCTGCTCTGTCTATGGAGATCGTCAGGGCGCGTGGGTAGATGAGATGGCGAATATTGATCCAATCGATCGCAAAAGTCAGGTAATTCACGAAGCTGAACAAATCATTCTGAAAGCAGCTAATGAATCCCAAAAAGTCTGTATTTTGAGACTGGGCGGGATTTATGGCCCTGGGCGAGAACTGGTGAATATGTTGGGCGGTTTGGCTGGAATGACGATGCCAGGTAAGGGCGATCGTTTTATTAACTGGATTCACCGCGATGACATTATCGGTGCGATCGAATTTGCCCGATCGCAGCAGCTCGATGGAATTTATAATTTGGTTGACGATAGCCAGCTAACCATCAAAGAACAGATGCAACGTGTCTGTTCATCTTATGAATTGCCACAAGTAAAATGGGATCCCTCTAAATTTAGTCCTCCACGCAAAAGCTTACAAGTCAGTAATCAGAAGCTGAAGTCAGCCGGGTACGATCTAATTCACTCCCAAATTGTCGTTTAAAGCCAAATCCACAGTCGATCTGAGCATTGATTAAAAGCTGAATGTAAACCCATTGGTATTAACATTCAGCTTTTGCGCGAACTTAC
>JANNBD010000420.1:0-7974 GCA_031385105.1 Chamaesiphon sp. OTE_78_metabat_374 | reverse complement strand
GCCACTCAGACTCAGACGCAGTGCTGGTTCGATTACCGAATTGCTCGCGCCACAGCAGAAGGTGCTGGTGCAGATCATGAAGGAACCAACGGGCAACAAAGGACCACGATTGACTGGAAATGTCAGTCTGCCAGGTCGTTATGTGGTGTTGATTCCGTTTGGCAAGGGCGTAAATCTATCCAGACGAATTCGCTCTGAAGGTGAGCGCAATCGGCTCAGAGCCTTGGCCGTGCTATCCAAGCCTGCTGGTATGGGTCTATTAGTGCGGACAGAAGCCGAAGGTACCACCGAAGATGCGATTTTAGAGGATCTAGATCAACTTCAAAAGCAGTGGGAAACCGTTCAGCAAGACGCGAACACTACCCGCGCCCCAGCTTTGCTCAATCGCGATGATGACTTTATCCAGCGCGTGCTTAGAGACATGTACGCCGATGATGTCAATCGGATCGTCGTAGACTCTCAGCAGGGACTCAAGCGAGTCAAGCAGACGCTCCAGGGCTGGAATGATGGTCAATTACCGACGGGCGTAGTTGTCGATCAACATCGCGAGCGTCAACCAATTCTCGAATATTTTCGGGTCAACGCCGCAATTAGAGAAGCCTTAAAGCCGCGAGTAGATCTGCCTTCTGGTGGGTATATTATCATCGAGCCGACCGAAGCTCTGACGGTAGTTGATGTCAACTCTGGATCCTTCACTCGATCGAATACCTCCCGCGAAACGGTACTATGGACAAACTGCGAAGCTGCGACTGAAATCGCCCGCCAGATGCGACTGCGAAATATTGCTGGGGTGATCATCATCGATTTTATCGATATGGATTACCGCAAGGATCAGCTCCAAGTCCTCGAACACTTTAATAAGCAACTCAGGGTTGATAAAGCCAGACCTCAAATCGCCCAGTTATCCGAACTAGGCCTAGTCGAACTGACTCGCAAACGCCAAGGTCAAAATATTTATGAGCTGTTTGGTGAGACTTGCGCGACCTGTGGCGGTTTAGGACACTTAGCCCACGTTCCTGGCGAAGCTGTCTATGATGCAAATGGCGAAGCAGTCGCCGTTTCATTGGTTTCCACATCACCTCAGCGTGAATATCGTGGTCGCAGCAATAGTGATAATAGCTCTGGTTCTGGTAGAAGCTTGGCTAGAGGGCCGCGACGGAACGATCGAACTTTACCAGATCTACGTCAACCAATCCCAACTCCTGAAGTCTGGGATGCCTTCGATCCTGACAGCGGCGAAAGTGAAGATGACTTCAACCTCGTCAATCACCCTAGCTATCAACAGCAAAATGGAGCTGGCAAAAAACGTCGCCGTCGCGTGGGCAGAACTGAGCGGGAAGAAGTGGTGCGAAATGTACCTCGTCCTACCACCAGTAACGAGACTCCCCGCCTACCAGTTCCCAATGGTACTGGCAATCGAGTAATCATTGCCGCTAATCGGACAACTGCACCTGTCTCAGAGGAAACTTCAAAAGCAACTCTCGTTAGTCGGAATTTTGCACCGCCAGAACTCGAAGCGTATGTCCCAGAAGAATTCGAGACTAATATTGTTGAATTAGCTGGCGATACTGAAGAGCCAGAACGGGAACGTCCTGACAAGCCACAACGGGTCAAACCGACTCGCCCGACGATCGAACCACCAGAAGTAGTTCAAGTTGAAATGTCGGAGCTGGAGAAGGAAACATACGCCTGGATGGGAATTTCACCACTAATCAAATTAGGTCGGGAATTGGTCAATCCCAAGACAGCCGTAATTACGGTCGTACCGATTGGCACACCCCCACTTGAATCGTCAGTTATTGCAGATACGACTGCAATCGCCGCCGAATCTGAAAACGCGCCAGATTCTGAGCTAGCAGAATCACCTGCTGCTGATGATTTTGCCATTCCAGTTGTGATGGAGGATGTGGATTCAGAAGTGGTTGAAGTCGTTGAGACTCCGGCGATCTCTGAGGTTGTGGAGCAAGTTGTTGAGACTCCGGTTGTTACTGAAGTTGTTGAAATTGACAACATTGAAACAGTGGATATACCGACACCTATTGTTGACGAACCAGAAGAGCTACCCGAAAATCGGCGACGTAAACGTCGATCTTCAGCAGTTGTTGATTAGTTGTGGGTAGATGAAAGTCAGGGAGATCCTCGAAATTCAGGGTAGGGGCAATTCATGAAGCGGCGGTTTTATTCTGGGGTTCCCCCAGAATAAAAAACCGACAAGACATTGCCCCTACCCTGAACTTCGAGGATCATGAATAGCTATGAATTTACTTGCACAGAAGATCTCATCGCTGGTGTCGATGAAGTAGGGCGAGGCGCATTATTTGGCGTAGTAGTCACAGCAGCGGTAATCTTACCCAAAAGTGCGCTAATTGACTGCCAGGAATGGGGAATCAAAGATAGTAAAAAACTCTCAGCTCGTAAGCGTGAATTATTAGTTCCACAAATTCAAGAGATTGCGATCGATTATAATATTGGCATCTCAACTGTTGCTGAAATTGACGAGCTAAATATTCTCCAGGCAACTTTAGTCGCTATGAAACGAGCAATAACTGGCTTGAAAATTACACCCGAATTGTGTTTAATTGATGGGAATAAACCAGTCCCAAATTTAGATATTCCCCAGCAAACTTTGGTCAAAGGGGAAGATCGATCGATCTCGATTGCCGCTGCTAGTATTCTCGCAAAAGTTTGGCGCGATCAATTAATGATCGAACAAGATAATCTGTATCCGCAGTATTATCTTGCCAATAATAAAGGATACGGTACCGCTCAACATCTGATGGCGATCAATGACCACGGCATCACTCTCGAACATCGGCAATCTTTTAGCCCCTGTCAAATTAGGGGCTAGGCGTTAGGAATTAGGCTTTAGGTAAGGATTAGGAGCATATTCACTATCAATTCCAGTATTTGCCCAAATCGTATAATCAGCCAATAACTGGTGCATCAATCGTTGTTTAAAAGCACTCAAAATACTTTTGAGTAAACTATTTCCAGCGGCTTCCACAATTGCTTTGGGAGTGAAGCTCAAAGGTGGGGGAAGTACGACTTGAACTTCCAAATCTGCACGTCCAGTTAGATAAGTTTGGTCTTGCTTTTGATAAGGTGATAATTTGCCAACTAGTTCAAGACTAAAACGTTCGTTGATGTAATCAATGCCGCGAATTTCACAATTAGTCGAAACAATTTGAACTGTTCCATCGGCTTCTGCCCAAACTCGTAAAAATACCGTTGGTTGCAGCTCGAACCCAAAAAAGCTCAAAGTCCGCATTGTCAGACAGAACTCATCATCACCGATTTGTTTGATGCGATCTGAATCAACTAAAGATTTGACCAACCGATGAGGCTGGCGGAGATAATGCTGAATAGGGATAGAATGCTGCGGTACAGCGATATCAACCGATCGATCTGCTGTAAATTTAACGATTTGCATATTTAGCGACAGGAGGTTGCGACGGGGATGGCTGTGGCGAATTCCCAATAGATTGGGTCAGGATCGATCCTGATTTAAATACTTCAAACTTAGCGAAAAAATAAGTTTTAATTAGTTGCTAGATAGCTGCGATAAAATGTATCTATCTAAAATTTTATCGCATCTACGACCGAGAACTATCGGCAAAATAACTAAGATTGGTGGTTTGCGCCAATTATTCCATTAGTCCAATCATATCGATCTGAATGCTAAAGATTGCCCATTTGGGGCCAACAGGTACCTATAGCGAAGCCGCAGCCTTGGCTTATGCCAAAACAGCACTCTCTGGCACAGACTTTTGCTTACAGCCTTATGCTAATATCGCTCAAACGCTCCAAGCTCTCGCTAGTGGGGAAGCAGCCTTGGGGATAGTGCCAGCGGAAAACTCGATCGAAGGTAGTGTTACCATGACTGCTGATACGATCTGGCAATTAGACGCACCACTACAAATTCACCAAGCGATCGTGTTATCGATCGATCATGCCTTAATTTCGATCGCAACTGACTTAGATCAGATTAAGCTAGTTTACTCTCATCCACAGGCTCTCAGCCAGTGTCAGGGGTGGCTCCAACAGCATCTACCTCAAGCTGAACGGATTTCGGCAAATTCCACCACAGCAGCTTTAACGACCCTCTCAACCCTACCTCACGCAGCGGCGATTTCTTCAGTTCGAGCGGCAAAATTGTATGACTTGCCCGTTTTAGTGCAGCCGATTAATGATTATCCCGATAATCAAACTAAATTTTGGGTGCTGAGTTTACAACCATCGGTTACTGGAAATTGCACCTCGATCGCGTTTAGTTTGAGTGAGAATGCTCCAGGTGGATTGATGACAGCACTGGGATTCTTTGCCAATCGGGGACTGAACTTGAGCCGAATTGAGTCTCGTCCAAGCAAGCGTTCCCTGGGCGATTATTTGTTTTTCATCGATATCGAAACTGATGTCCATAATTGCCGCGAACTCACATCAGCTCTGGCAGATTTGGATGCGTATGCGGAAACAGTCAAGAACTTTGGTAGTTATTACATAGTTATGAGCGAGCAAACTTAAATTAGGAATTCATTGATGATTAAAAATATTACTTTAAGCTGGATTTTTCAAGTTGGGACGATTGCCCAGACAGGATTAGCAGATTTTACGCAGCCGCAATATCTCGATCGGATTAGCAGTCAATTACCACTTTCGATCGCAATTTTTGTGGTGCTGGCAATTGGTTTAACTGCGGCATTAGCTTTATATAATTTTTCCTTGCGAAATGCCTCTGCGAGTAATGTCGCTATTGGCGATTGGACGATCCAATCGACTCAACTAGTAAGAGGATTACAGCAATTATTATTAGTTGCACTGCTGTTATTACTGGGATTTGGCATCTGTTCTACCCTCGCCGCTCGTCAGCATAATTGGGAGCAAACGCGAGTCGCCAAAAAAACTTTGCCAACTACGAGTGAATTCATTCAGCAGTCTTCACCCCAAGTCACTTATGCCAACCTAGAACCCTATGTTTACACCACTCAGCTCGACGGTAAATTAGTCAAAGTCGAAGACAAAAAAGAAGTTGTTCGTCAGTCCTCAGTTAGTGGTTCAAATCTGCTGATCTCAATCACGCCAGCTCGAATCAATGCTGGTGAAGGCAATAATCATCTAATCGATTTTAGCGGTGATTATCAAGTTACCAATTCAATTAGAACAACAGATAAATTTGTGTTTCAGATCGCTCCCCCCAAAGGTTACGCGCTGCTCCAAAATTTTGGAGTCGAGCAAGATGGTAAGAAGCTAACTCGAACCAACCCAGGCGACTATCGCTTCCCCATCCAGATTGCCCCTGGCAGCGTTAGTAAGCTCCGCGTCACCTATCGCGTCCAAGGCTCACCCCAGTGGGTCTACAGTGCCAAGGATGGATCGCTTTCAAACTTTCGGATGGCTATCTCCACCAAGGTGCCCAGACTAAATGCCATCAGTGGTGTGATCCCAACAAAAATCAGCCGGAATGGAGACAGGCAAGTCTTTAGCTGGACATTTAATCGCGATGCCTCTGTTCAAAAACCCTTCGGTGTTTCAGTCACTCCACCTGTTGCGGCACAGACGGGTAAATTACCGCTGTTATTACTGCTTGCGCCAGTGATTTTGCTGTGGTGGCTGTTGCTGCTGTGTTTCTCAATCCCCATGCGGTTGCAGAATATCGCTATCGCTGGATTTTTGTTCTTTGCTAGCATGTTTGGCTTGGCTTACTTTAGTCGTCTGGCAGATCCACTCTATGTCTGGACTGGAATGGCGATCGGTCTGCTAGTGTTAGTCTGGGGATTAGGACGCAACAATTGGCGGGTTTCTGTCGCGGCGGTTATTTGTACGCTGTTGGGAGCAATTTTCCCTGTTTACGGTTTTCTGATGGGTTCACGGGGCGTAATGCTGAGTATTGCCGCGTTACTATCGGTAATTTGGTTGGTGGCGAGAAATTGGTATGGGTGGTATGAATTAGCCCCGAGAACTAATTCGCTCTATGATGACACTCCAGCCGAGCAGATCCTCCCAGGAAATCGTTATCACGATCGATTAGAAGAGTCAGCCACTTATAATCAGCTCAATCCAGCCGCTTTGACGGAGGAAGAGATTGCTCAAAGATTGAGAGATGAAGGGACAAGAGGTAGTTAATAGTTGGGTTTGAAAGCAACCGCTGGGAATAAGACTAGTGCTAGCTAAAAACCCGACTGTCTTGTCGTTTTTTTATTCGGCGGCGTTTTTATGCGGGGGTACCCCCCGAATAAAAAAACGCCAAGACGGGGGGAACCCCCGTTGGCGGAAGCCCGCTCCCCCAGGAGAATAAAAACGCCGCTTTTCCAAAAAGTCGGGTTTGTGTCCCCACAAATATGGCGGCTGCTATGAATACAGAAAAGCCCTGCTAGTTCATTACCAGCAGGGCTTTTTTGTGAATTAAATTAGTAATTCAATCACATCTAGAGCATTGGTGCAAACTGAGGCTTCTCAGGTACAACTGTGTATTCAGCAACGATTTGACGGAACTCATCGCCATCGATGGTTTCTTTTTCGATTAGGATATCTACCAATCGATCGATCACTGTCCGATTATCACGCATTAGTTGTAATGCTTCTTCGTGACACTTGTTAACAATGACGCGAACTTCTTGGTCGATTTGAGCAGCTACTTCATCGGAGTACTCAGAACGCGCACCCCAGTTACCACCGAGGAATACTTCTCCAGATTGGCTCTCCAGGGACAATGGGCCAAGCTTGGACATCCCAAACCGTGTAACCATTTGGCGTGCCATTGATGTGACTTGTTGTAAGTCTCCACCAGCACCAGTTGTGACTTCTGCATCACCAAAGACGATTTCTTCAGCAGCACGTCCACCTAACGCACCGGAGATCCGAGCGCGAAGTTGGGTACGGGAAATCAAGGATTGGTCTTCTGAAGGTGTGAACCAAGTCAAACCAGCGGCTTGTCCACGGGGAATTAGGGTTACTTTTTGGAGTGGATCGTGAGCTGGAATCAGAGTAGCAACGATCGCATGTCCGACTTCATGGTAAGCAATCAGACGTTTGCTCTTACCATCTACTAGGGGAGTACCTTCCATCCCTGCGACGACGCGATCAACTGCATCATCGATTTCGAGGTTGGTAATCGCATCTTTGCGACGACGGGCGGTCATGATGGCTGCTTCGTTGAGCAGGTTGGCTAAGTCAGCACCACTGAATCCAGGTGTCCGACGAGCAATTGCTTCGAGGGAAACACCTTCACCAAGTTTTTTGTTGCGAGCGTGGACGTTGAGGATTTCAATCCGTCCAGCGACATCAGGTGGATCTACCTGTACTTGTCGATCGAAACGACCTGGGCGTAGGAGCGCGGAATCGAGTACGTCAGGGCGGTTGGTCGCTGCAATAATAATAATTCCAGTGTTACCTTCAAACCCATCCATCTCGGTGAGCATTTGGTTCAGGGTTTGTTCGCGTTCGTCATTACCACCACCAATACCAGCACCACGTTGACGACCAACTGCATCGATTTCATCGATGAAGATGATACAAGGAGCGTTTTCTTTCGCTTTTTTGAACAAGTCACGGACGCGGGAAGCACCCACACCGACAAACATTTCAACGAATTCCGAACCAGAGATACTGAAGAATGGTACGCCAGCTTCGCCTGCAACTGCACGAGCTAAGAGGGTTTTACCTGTACCTGGAGGGCCAACTAACAAGACACCTTTAGGAATTTTCGCACCAAGTGCGGTAAAGCGATCGGCATTTTTGAGGAAGTCTACAACTTCGTTGAGTTCCAATTTCGCTTGGTCGATACCCGCAACGTCACCGAAGGTGACTTGAGTTTGGGGTTCCATTTGGACGCGAGCTTTGGATTTACCAAAGTTCATCGCTTGGTTGCCAGGGCCACTTTGAGCGCGACGGAGCAAGAAGAATAAACCTACCAGTAATAATACTGGGAAGAATAAGCTACTCAAGACGCGGAACCAGACGCTTTCATCATTCTGTGGC
>JANNBD010000400.1:0-5090 GCA_031385105.1 Chamaesiphon sp. OTE_78_metabat_374 | reverse complement strand
GATCCTTACAGTCGGATGAAGAACTTACTAGGGATGCAACGTGTCGCTGGTGGTGGCGTATTAAATGCAGTTATCACAGCAAAAGATGTCAATAATAATATCCTCGACCCTGGCTACACCACTGGCGAACAATTGATTCGTTACGATTCAGGTACAGCATTTGCCGCTTATAGTGCGGTTGGGACATCTGGTACAATTCTCGCCGAACAAACCGTCAATGGGGCTAATTATAACGCAATTGTTGCGACTAAAACTGGCGGTCAAAACGTCCATTTTGCCAATCAATCGATCTTTGCCGATAGCAATATTGCCTCACAAGCGATCGAAGGTATTGTTTACAAAGATCGGACCCGTGTTAGTCTCGATCTAACCCGCAATACTAGTTTATTCATGTCTCGCAACGATGCCGACTTATCGAAATTCTCAGCGATTGCGCCCCGTGTTGAAAACAAATTTGCGGACATCTTGACTGAGTGGAAAAGTAACTATGGATTTGTCGGTTCTCACTATATCAACATTGGCATTGACTCTAGCACGGCGGCGGGACAGGCTCTAATTGACAGTTCTTGCCCTTACTGTGCCGCATTACAACAAGCGGGTAGTCCAGAGGGCACAGACTGGGCAGTAATGAAACCAATTTATCAGCGGTGGTTGTCACTAGGAAATGAGATCGGCACACATTCTTACAATCACCCTACCGATGTCAATAATCTCACCCCTGCCCAACTTCAGTTTGAATTTGAAGGTTCAAAGCTAGAAATAAATCGCCAATTAGGGATTAATATGACTGGAGCAGCGACTCCTGGTAATCCTGAAAACTTAGCAGTCGATCGACAGTTAGATCAATATTTTAGCTACATTACCGGAGTCGGATCTGCTTATAAAAATGCGTTCGGATTTATCGATCCTGATGCTAAGGCAGTTTCCTTCGTGCCCAATATCTCATTTGACTTTAACTTAATTGATTTTCGGAAGCTGACGGTTGCCCAAGCCGAATTAGAATGGGCAAAAGAGTACAATCAATTGCGTAGTCATGCCCACAAACCAATCATTGAATTTGCTTATCATGAATATGGAGTTGTAGAAGAAGAACCAGTCTACAAGAGATCGCTGTATGAAAACTTTATCACTCGCGCTTTCCGAGATGGTACAGAATTTGTAACCTTAGATGATGCCCAAACTAGACTGCGGGCATTTCAGAAATCTCAAGTCAATATCAACCAAGTGGGAGACACAATTACCGCCGCTGTCACTCCAGATGGCAGCACCGCTGGCGTAGGTAAATTCTCCCTCGATATTCAATCAACCAAACAAATCAAGAACGTCAATAATTACTACGCCTTTGATAAAGACTCGGTATTCTTGACTAAAACTGGTGGTAACTTCACGATCAATCTCGGTGCCGCTACCGATAATGTCACTCACATCGTCTCCCTCGCTCAACGCGCTGAACTCCTCTCCGTCACAGGCGATGGTCAAAATCTTGACTATAGTTTTAATGGTGAAGGAAAAATCTCGATCGATCTCAATATTCCCATAGATAAAGGCATTACTACTACCGGAGCCGATAGCCATACCCTAACGGGTAATCGCCTCGAAATGACCTTCAACCAGGCTAAAACACACACAGCAAAGGTGATCGTTGGCAACAATCCCAATCTTAATCTGCTGGCTGGTCGTAATGTCAGCACCACGATCCAAGGTTATGCTGGCAACGATACTCTGGTGGCTGGGAGTCAAAATTCTCTGGTCATTGGCGGTGCTGGTAATGACAGCCTCAAAGGTGGTAGCGGCAAAGATATCCTAGTAGGAGTCGATCCTCAAAGCATCACCGCAGGCAGAGGCGAAATTGATACCCTCACCCGTTCAGGACAAGGAGAGAGATTTATCCTCGGTGACACCAGCAAAGTTTATTACAACGACGGCAACAGCACCAATCGCGGGCAAAATGACTACGCCAGAATCATTGGCTTCTCGGCCACTACAGGCGATGTGATCCAGCTTAAAGGCAAAGCTACGGATTATTCGATCAGTAACTCACCGATTGCAGGTATTACAGGTAGAGCGATTTATAACAATCTCTTCGGGCAACCAGAACTCATTGGCATCGTTCAAAATGTCTCTGGATTGAACCTAACTAGTGCCTCTTTTAGCTATGTGTAATATCTATCCATAGTTAAGTTTAGGCAGTTAAAAAGCTAGCATAGATAGACTCAGATCCTTCACCACTGAGTGGTGGAGAATTTTTCAATACTTCAGGTACTAAATCATTCGATCCAAACTAAAGTAGCTTGACCTTTGGGGGCTATATCCAATACGTCCAAAACTTTTGGTACTAAAGGTTTTAAATCTGCTAGTCGATTAGACTGTGCCTGTAAAACAATTAGTGAAAGATCGAACGGTGACAAGTTTTGTTGAAATGACAAATTGCGATCCGCTGTGATAAAAACGTCGAACACTGAGGCTGCTAGTATCAGTAGTTCACGATCTTTGATTCCAGCCCAGCCCATCTGAGGTACTGTCTTGATTTCATAGCCACCGAACTCTTTCGCTAAACGACGATCTATACATTCATCCAGCAGGATTCTCATGACTACGCTGCCATCTTGACAAGTTGTTTTCCAGCTTCTTCTAGTAAACCAATCACCTGCGATCTAGTTACAGTTGGAAATCCATCTAAAAAATCATCGACCGATTCACCCCCTTTGAGATAGTCAAACAGTGTTTGAATAGGTACTCTAGTATCGGCGAAAACTGGAGTACCTCCCATAATATCGGGCGATATACTGACTATCTGCGTATTCATCGGCATAACTAGTTAACCTTCAACTAATACCTTTACTATAATATCAATTTCAATAAGGTCATGATTCGGTTTCCAACTGGCGATCTCCAAATTTGAATGAAAACATCAATAGCACCAATCGCAGTCTAAATGACTATGCCCAAATCTTTAGCTTCTCAGCGACTACTGGCGATGTCATCCAGCTTAAAGGCAAAGCCACGGATTATTTGATCGGTACCTCGCCAGTTGCAGGTGTTGCAGGTACAGCAATTTACAACAATCTCTTCGGGCAACCCGAATTAATTGGCATCGTTCAAAATGTCTCTGGATTGAACCTAACTAGTGCATAGTTTAGCTATGTCTAGCTACTGAATTGATGATTAGGTAACTAAAAATCTCCCTAGTAACGGGAGATTTTTAGTGTCGTTCAAAACAAAACTTAATCGATAGGTTATACTCAAACATGGATGAAAATATTAGTATCGAACTACAAGCCGCAATCGATCTAGCCAGAGTTGCGGGTCAAGCTTTAGACGAGAGCGAACCAAGAGCTATCAAAGCTTGGTATGCTGCTGATACCGATCGAATATTTATCGAGTTGAATACTGAAATCATTATGGGTTTTCCTTCTCAGCGATTGCAGGGATTGGAAGATGCGATTCCAAGACAGTTAGCGGAGGTAGAAATTACACGATCTGGTTATGGATTGCATTGGGAAAGTTTGGATGTAGATTTAGGTGTACCAGAATTAGTAGCAGGTTTATTTGGTTCCAAAGCTTGGATGTCTGAACTGGGTCGTCAAGGAGACAAGTCTAAATCGGCAGCTAAGGCTCAAGCATCAAGAGATAATGGTAAAAGTGGTGGTAGACCTCGTAAAACCGCTTCAGAAGTTAATGTAGCAATGAGTTGACCTGATTTCGTGTTGTTGGTTTAGCTCATTTTACGTTTGGCTACATCTTCTACTTATGTAGCTTTCTCGATCATCGCTACTGCTGGTAAGTTCGGATAGCTGGATTTATCGCTAGTTAGCCAAACATCACTCGTCACCGAGTAGCGGGGGATTTTAGATATAATTTCAAACCAATAGATATGAATCCAGAAAAATTCAGAGATTACTATATCAACTTACTAACATCTAATTCACTCGATCTCGATCTAAAACTTGATAATTTTGTGAATTTTCCAGTAGCAAAGGTAAGACAACTTAATATTTCAGAATTAGACAAAGATTTTCTAACTATATCGGGATTGCCAGCGGATGCGGCACCTTTTCTTTCATTTGGATTAAATAGTGCCATTTTCCTAGAACCTTTATCTCTAATAGAAGATATACCTCAAGGATCGCACTGTAAAATGATTGGACATAATGGTAGTGGTGATATTATCTGTATTGATGAATCTGATGCTGGTTCAATTATTTATTTTAATCACGATCTGAATATGAGTAGAGAATTTATAAACTCATCAGTAATATCTTTAGCTTATTCGCTATGCGCTTACGAACAGTTTCAATAGACGAAAGACATAGAAAAGTGTCGCAGAGAAATCTCTGATTATGATCCAAAAGCAATGCAGGAAGATAATTTTTGGTGGGTAGAGGTAAATTTAGATGTGTAGGGTAGAAAGTAATCATTACAGAGAAATAATCGACTAAAATAGAAATAAGATTCAAGTAACTTAGCTGAAATATGCAACAAGCTATTTTCTGGACTGTGGAAGAAGTTACAACGAGAGCGAATAAAATATATACAGACAAAATTATTACCTTTGTTTTATGAAAAATTTACCCATTGGCATACAGAGCTTTGCAAAACTTAGAGAGAACAATTGTATCTATGTGGATAAGACAAAACTTATTCACCAATTAGTTACAACGGGGAGTTTTTACTTTCTATCTCGTCCACGCCGTTTTGGGAAGTCACTCTTAGTTTCTACAATGAGAGAATTATTCGCTGGGAATAAGCCACTTTTTGATGGACTTTGGATAGAAAATAATTGGGATTGGTCAAAAAAAAATCCAGTTTTGCATTTTTCATTTGATGCGATGGGGTATATACAAATAGGACTTGAAAGAGCAATTGAGATTAGATTAAATAGTCTTGCAGAAACGTTTGGAATTACTTTAAAACAGAATGGCTATAAAGAAAATTTTAAAGAATTAATTGAAGAAATATCTCAAAAGCACGGAAAAGTCGTACTTCTAATTGATGAATACGATAAACCGATTTTAGATTTTTTAGAAACTTCTAAAATGGAGTCGGCAAAAGAAAATCTAGATATATTGAGAGAATTTTACGGTGTTTTG
>JANNBD010000429.1:0-5597 GCA_031385105.1 Chamaesiphon sp. OTE_78_metabat_374 | reverse complement strand
GCCGACGGCGAAGACGATGACCTCACGCCCGGGGCTGCCTACCATCGGGCTATGGAACGCGCCGAAGCTTTCGGGGCTGAAATCGCAACACAGGCGTAAAGCCGAGTTCAGGGTGTCCAGGTAAGTGAGAATGGGCGGCGCGGTATTCCATCAACCGTTCGGCTGGTAAGTCACCATTGAGGGTAGACATCAAGTACTGAGTCGCCACCCGATGCCCAGCTTCATCAAAGAAAATCGGTACATATTTCTCAGCCGCACCGCGAAACAGGGCATCGAGAATCATTACTTCAGGTACGGTATCGAATGGCCCGCCTGTATGTCCACCCACGCCACGCGCTGCACCAGTCGCAGTGAAAAAGACGATCGCATCGCGACAGAGTTGGATATTGGCAATCAGCGTCGCTTTCTGCTCAGGAGTCAGAGTAGGCTTGCTGGCATCGAGGGTGATGCGTTGGTACTTGGTGAGATCGATCGGGAATGTAGTCATAAAAGTTTGGGAGTTGGGAGAGATAGGGACTGTATGGGCGGGTTTATAAAATCAATCTGAACAACGCCAGCGATCTAATTTGAACCCGCCCTCACCTCACTAGCGGCTAAAACCGGATGTGTTAATTTTAAATTTTGCGTGAAAATGCGTTATTTTATCGATCTTCAGCGAATAAACACTGAGAAACCAGCAATAAAAAGAGTATATACTAACAAACAGGCATTATCAATCCTAAACACGCAACTTCAGGCAAATCCGATCGATGCTAACAGCAGAGCGCAGACAATTTATCCTCGAAATTCTGCACCGCAATAAAAAGGTGCTCTCCTCAGAACTCAGTAACGAACTCAAAGTCTCTGAAGACACCGTGCGTCGAGATTTGCGGGAATTAGCCGAAGCCGGACTATTGCAGCGAGTACATGGTGGCGCACTGCTAACTTCACCCGCCACCGCCAGTTATGCAGACAGGCAAAAACAGGCACCGAAGGAGAAAGAAGCGATCGCAAAATCCGCTGCCAAGTTAGTTCGCCCTGGGCAAGTGGTAATCTTAGATGGTGGTACGACAACGCTTCAAGTTGCTCAACATTTACCCCTAGATTTAGTCGCGACGGTGATTACCAATAGTCCACCGATTGCCCTGGCTCTGGCTGAACACGATCGAATTGAAGTAATTGTGCTAGGTGGGCGACTCTATAAAACCGCCCTAGTAAATGTGGGAACAACTGCGATCGAATCGCTCCGTACAATTAGGGCAGATATCTGTATGCTGGGCGTATGCAGTCTTCATCCTGAAGTGGGGATTAGCGTCGCAAATCTCGATGAAGCCCATGTGAAGCGGGCAATGATTGCCGGAGCTGCGGAGGTAATTGGGCTAGCAACAGAGGCGAAACTAGATACAGCTTCTAACTATGTGGTGGACACAATTCGGGCATTGACTTATTTAGTGACTGCGCCAACGGTATCACTCGATCGACTTCAGAATTACGCAGACTTAGGCATCACAATTGTCCAGGATATTTGAGTCCGATCGATCCAGGCAATAATGTTATGATACTTTTTCGGCTCGTAACCTACATCAGTCATAGTTACTTGCAAACTACTTCCAAGCTATATTGAGGACGATCGATGGTTGCTGCATCTGATTCTATTACCGATCTCGACATTTCAGCGGCTCTAGAGATTAATCCCGATTTGAATTTTGACTTGCCCGATCCTGATGATGAGGGCGTAGACGATTTTAACTTTCGCCAACGGGTGGATGAAGCCTGGACTGTATGTGACAGGTTCGATTTGCAAACTGAGATTTGGCGGGGTCGGATCTTGCGAGCAGTGCGGGACAAAGAGAAAAAAGGCGGCGATGGACGCGGACAAGGTTTTCTCAACTGGCTTAAGGATCGGGAACTAAGCAAAAGTCAGGCGTATTCGTGGATCGAACTGGCTAATAGTGCCGATACCCTAATGGAAAATGGCGAACTTTCTACTGCTGCGCTGAGAAATTTTAGTAAGCGTGCATTTGTCGAAACGGCGAAATCTTCGCCCGAAGTTCAGCAGTTGGTTACTGATGCAGCCGAGCGGGGAGACCATATTACCCGTCGCGAAGTCCGACAACTCTCGGATGAGTGGATGGCAATGAGTTCGGATCTGATTCCTGATGAAGTTAAGGAGCAAGCGGCATCTGGAGCGACTCCGCCGCGTTTTATCGCGCCATTAGTCCGTGAAATGGAAAAACTACCCGAAGCGCATCAAAATGCGATCAGGGACGAAATAGCTGCCAATCCCGACCTTGATAATATTAAGCTAGTCACCAGCAATGCTCGGAGCTTGTCTAAATATCTTGATGCTGGCGCACAGGTGCAAGTATTGAATGATTCTAAAGTCGATTTGCCGATGGCGTTGGAGGAAGCAATGCGCGTGGGATGTCTGCCTGTGGCTGCTGATGTGCTCAAGCAAGCCGCTCAGTTGGAACAGACGATGACTAAGTTCTATCTGACTTGGAAGCGGTTGGGGAGTCTGGTAGATAGATTGTACGTTGATACTGGTGCGAGTACGCCTAATCTGCGATCGCTCATTGCCTGTGTTGAGCGGCTTTCTGGTGAGATTGTGGAGGTGCCGTTGGATGATAGCGGCGAGAATTCAATTCGGTTACGGGTAATGAAAGGGGAATAATTGATAGATCTGTAGGTTGGGTTGAGCCTCGTAAGCGCAAAGCGCAGGCGTTGCCAACGCGTAGCGTCTCTGACAGGAGAAAACCCAACATCCACACCAACACCTTAGAAATGTTGGGTTGTTTCCTTCGGAAAGGCTTCGCCAACATTCTTCAACCCAACCTACCCGAAAAGATTTGGCTACCCACTGGGTGTTCAGGAATCGATCAATGAAAGCGTCCTAGTGAATTGTTTGCTTGACGACTATATGTATCCCTTTTATAGTGAGAGTAGTTGTTATTGAGCGAATTAAAAGTGGGACGAAAGAAGCTAGACCGCCAAGAATTTCACGCACGAGTAGCACCAGAAACAGTCGATCGACTTAAGAATTTAGCCTCATCGTTAGGTTATCAACACGGCGGACAAGGTTCGATCGCCCAAATCTTAGACGCGGTAGCTCAAGGTAAAATCATCTTAGTACCAACAGAAAAAATACTCAGCAATTTAAAATAAATGGGATGCAATTAAATAAATTAGTCGAGCAATTTAATCGAAATGCAAACCGAACTAGAACAAGTACTCGCATCCATCTCCGATCTCAAAACTGACTTCAGAGATCTCAAAGCAGAAGTAAAAGCTGACATCAAAGAAGCCAAAATAGATGCCAAGCTTTTCGATACCAAATTCAACTACTACCAACAAGCAACTCAATGGGTGATTGTCCTATCATTTACGTTGATTGTGGCAGCAACAGCAATCACTATCTTTTCCAGTGTTTTTGCCTTCAGATAGACAGCTACCCACAATCAAAAGGGTCGAGTGAGAAAACTTTTCTCACCCGACCATTTAAAGTTATTTAAGAAATCACAGCAACTGTAATTCTATTTTCCGAGCATCAATCTAGTATCAACCCCAGGTGTGTAGTTAACTTGACCCTTGTTATCGTTGAGGATTTGCGGGGTGAGTAGGACTACGACTTCTTGACGTTGGCTGGACTTGTTGGTGCTGCGGAACAGTGCGCCGAGGATGGGGATATCACCGAGAATTGGCACCTTGGAGACACTGGTTCGATCGGATTCTTGGATGATTCCCGATAGAATCAAGGTCTGACCATCACGCAGACGGATTTCGCCAGAGTTCATTGTCCGTGATTGCAACAGGGCAATATCGCCATCTTGAGTCGCTACAGTACTACCGATCGAGGATACAGTAGGTGTGACACCGACAGTAACATAACCATTGTCATCGATCCGATTGACCAAGATGTCCAAGCTCAAGCCAGCTTGCTTGATAATTGGCTCTCTGGTACTGGTTGTCGCGCCTGTGCCTGCAACCGAGTTAATTTTGAAACCACCAAAGACATCTTGGGTCAGATTGACACTAGATTTTTGACCTTCTTGAACTACCAAGGTAGGATCGGTCAGGATCTTGCCGTTACCGCTGATAATCTGGGCTTGGAGGGTGGATAAGAATTTGCTAGGAACTTGATAATTTGTGGGTAAAGCGTAAGTGGCGAATTCTTTAGTTGGTAGGTTAGTATTAAATTTTGCTGGTACAGCAACAGTCGCAATTGCATTAGTCAAAGGATCCAATTGTCCCACGGCTACCGCAGGTGAAAGTAATCCTCCTGGTGGAACGAGTTGTCCAGTAATTTGACTTCTTTGAGATCCATCAGTAGCAGCAGTAAAAGAAGTGACACCTGGTTGGTAAGGATTAGCTGTTGTACCAAAGTTTGGACGAGGAACATTACCCAGTCCATTAGCATCACCACTGGCTTGACTGCTAAAGTTAGCATCTTTGTTGAAATCCAGGAAAGTTTGACTACCACCAGGTAAGCTAAGTGCCGTAGTGGGAACACCATTTACAAGATTATTGACCTGACCATTAGTGGCGGGAGTAGAACCACCGTAGTTGTAGGCTGCGGCACCTTTATCGACGGAGAGGAAGCCATCACCAACTTTGAAGGATAGGCTGTTGCTTAATAGATCCGCATTGGAGAGATTGACATCAACGATTTTGACGTTGAGAGCAACTTGACGGCGACGAGCATCCAACCGAGTCAGCATATTTGATGCCATTTCGATTTTGCGAGCAGAGCCGACTAGAGTAATTGCATTGAGACGATCATCTGTACTGACTGATAAGCCTTTGAGCAACAGTGGCACGTTAGCTTCTGCACCAGCACCAGCAGCGGCAGCACCGCCACCGTAAGTTTCAGCACCTTGAGTCGCCAGGAATTTAGCCGCAGCAGCAGCCGATACTTGGTTTAGGCGGAGGGATCTGACGATTACTTCCTTGACTGCATCGGGTAATCTAGCACCAACGAAAATCGTATTGCCGATCCGATTTGCTTCCAAGCCACTGAGTTGCAGCACGTAGTTGAAAGCATTCTGAACTGGCTCATTCCGCAGGTTGATTGAGATAGTCGCTTCCGCTTTGGTTTTACCATCAGCACCACCTGCACCGTCAGCATAAGCAAGGTTGAGATTAGCAGAGCGTGCTAATGATTCTAAAACTTCCCGTGCTGGAGTCTTTTTCAACACCATATTAATCCGGGCGGTAGAATCCATTCTGATCTGTGGAGTTGCCGCATCCATGTTAGAGACACTGATATCTCCAACTGGAGGCGCAACAGCGCGGGGCATATTGGGAGTTTGTAGTCCTACGCCAGGGGTGGGTGTGACACCATCGATCGTGATTCGAGGATTGGGAACGAGGGGCTGTTGAGTTGGGGCTGGGGGTGGTGGGGGTGTTTGAGAAATTAGATTGCTGAGGGGGTTGTTGGTGTCTGCTTGAGCAGTTTCTGCTGCTGCATTGACGCTAGTTGCAGATAGTGCGGCAACCGCGCTACCCATGACAATACTCGTAATGATATTTTTACGTTTGCTCACTTTTTAGATCTCCTATTCCAGGAAAATAGTTACGGGGTTTAATTTAATGAATAGCGATCGGTTATGGAGTTTCTT
>JANNBD010000378.1:0-7285 GCA_031385105.1 Chamaesiphon sp. OTE_78_metabat_374 | reverse complement strand
GTGTCTTCTAGAGCCTTAAACAAAAAGAAACCTAAACCGATCAGACAACCAGAGGAGCGTGGCTTCTTGGGTGGTATCAGTCAAATCGCGGGTGGTACCATTTTGGGTGTCACAATGTTAACCAGTTCCGTGATCGCGGGTGGTTTGGTAGGGTTGGCAATCAGCTTCCGCAACTTACCAGATGTACGGGTGCTCCGCAGCTACGCACCGACAGAAACTACCTACATCTACGATGTCAAAGGGGTACAACTGGCAAGTCTCCATGATGAAGCCAATCGGGAAGTAGTGCCACTCGATCGCATCTCGCCGAATATGAAACGGGCGTTGCTGGCAATTGAAGATGATAGATTTTATTATCACCAGGGTGTAAATCTAACGGGGGTAGCCCGAGCATTAACCAAAAACCTGCGGAGCGGTGGTGTGAGTGAGGGTGGTTCGACGATCACCATGCAGTTGATCAAGAACTTATTTCTGTCCCAGAAACGCCAGTTTAGTCGGAAATTAGCCGAAGCAGTATTATCAATTCGGCTCGAACAAATTTTCCGCAAAGATGAGATTCTCGAAATGTATCTCAATCAAGTTTATTGGGGACACAATAACTACGGGGTGGAAACTGCTGCTCAAAGTTATTTTAATAAACATGCCTCCGAACTCAATTTAGCAGAAGGGGCGATGATGGCAGGGACGATCGCTGCTCCAGAAAGATACAGCCCATTTAGCAATTTTAAAGTAGCTAAAAAACGCCAAGAGCAAGTTTTGACGAGGATGCTAGATCTGGGCTGGATCAGTGCTGCTGAAGAGAAAAAAGCCAGACAATATAAACTTAAATTGGGTAAAATCAAGGCTTGGCAGAGTAGTAAATTACCCTACGTTACCGATACAGCGATCGAAGAACTCAATCAACGTTTTGGCCGAGAAACTGTTCGTAAAGGTGGAATGCGAATTCAAACCACGATCGATTATAACTTCCAACTTGCAGCCGAAAAAGTTGTCGCCAATGCCTATGAACGATTGGGTCGAAATAAGTATCAAATCAGTCTAGTGGCGATCGATCCCCGCACCCACTTTATCAAAGCAATGGTCGGCGGTGTTGATTACAAGAAAAGTAATTTTAACCGCGCGATGTACGCCAATCGGCAACCAGGTTCGTCATTCAAACCGTTTGTCTACTACACTGCTTTTGCAACTGGAAAGTTTTCACCAGAATCAACTGTCTATGATACCCCCGTCCGCTACCGCGACGGCAGTGGCTACTATTCACCCCGCAACTACGGTGGCGGCTATTCCGGCGCAATGAGCATTCGGAGTGCCACCATGTCGTCTGCTAATGTACCAGCAGTCAAAATGGGTCGAGAAGTTGGACTAGATAAAGTGATCCAGACTTGTCGGACTCTGGGGATCAAAAGCCCGATTGAACCTGTTGTATCCCTACCACTGGGAGCGGTTGGCGTTACTCCCGTCGAAATGGCTGGAGCATTTGCCACTTTTGCTAGTAACGGCTGGCAGTCGGAGACTACTAGTATTCTCCGCGTCACTGATAGCGACGGGAATATTCTGCTAGATAATACCCCGCAACCACAGCTAGTTCTCAATCCCTGGGCAACAGCACAGCTCAACAGCACACTCCAATCGGTAGTCAGTGGCGGTACTGGTAAAGAAGCCGCTCTCGGTCGTCCAGCCGCCGGAAAAACCGGAACTACCTCATCAGAACGGGATGTCTGGTTTGTGGGCTACGTGCCCCAGCTATCTGCCTCTGTGTGGATTGGGAAGGATGATTTTACTCCACTAGGCAAGGGTGTCACAGGTGGTACCTACGCGGCACCAATTTGGCGGAGTTTTATGAACGAAGCCCTGAAAAATGAACCTGCGGAGTCTTTTATCTCTCCGAGCAAGTTTAAGCGTCCAGGGGGTTAGGGACTGGGAGACTTGGGGACTTGGGGACTGGGAGAGAAGATTTGTCGGTTGGGTTGCGGATGCGCGCGTCTCCTGGCGGAGAGGCTATTGCCTACGGCAGGCTTTGCCAACGCCAACGTCGGGAAACCCGACGGTTTAGCGGCGTTTTTATTCTCCTGGGGGAGCGGGCTTCCGCCAACGGGGGTTTCCCCCGAATAAGAAAACGACAAGACAGCGCACCAAGCAGAAGAATGAAACCCAACATTCCTGTCCAGAAATGCTAGGTTTCTCCCCGCTCCTTGCTCCCGGATCTACTTCTCAATTTCTAACTTCATCCGTTCCAATGTTTGATTCATCTGCTCAAACATTTGGAGGGGAGTCATCCCAAACTGGCTCATTTGGGTATTCATTTGCTCTACGGTCATTTTTGCCATGAAATCATCGGATAGTTCAAACCGCTTCATGAAGATCTTGTATCGATCGAGCAGTGTTTCCATCCGTTCGATAAATACAATCTTGCCATCTCGATCGAACTTACCATACTTACCGCCTAGCTGTGTCAGTTGTTGATAATCTTCAAACAACTGTTTAGCTTCTTGTTGGATGAGGTCAGAATCAAAAAATCCCATGACGAATAATAATATTGATAAGGTTTAGACTAAGATAGCGAGAGCATGGCGATTGAGGCTCTTATCTAATATCTTAGATCAGTCGCGAATCGTTGATAATTGCGGTTTCCCGTATGAGAGGATCGGTTAATGTTCGATAATACTACACCCAAGAATCGTCAGGTAGCAGCAACTTTAGCAGTTTTAGGTGTCGTGCTGCCTGTGGCTGGATTCCATAAATTTTATCTGGGGCAGCCTCTGTGGGGTATAGTTTATCTATTATTGTCCTGGACTCCGATTCCACATGTTGCTTCAGCGATCGATGCTGTCTGGTATCTGACTCAAGCTAGTACCCGCTTCGATCTCAATTTCAACTCTACTGGTTCACCGCTGTCTCCACCCGCTGTTATTGCCCATCCGATGACGAATATCGCCGCATCAATCCGCGAATTGGACAAGCTGCGGGAAGATGGTTTGATTTCTGAATATGAATTCGAGCAAAAACGTCGTCAATGGCTGGATAGAGTGTAGTTTAGTGAATAGTGGATAGCAAGAGAATTGAACCGAAAGCATTCCCACCCAACAGCTAGTGATTATATTATCGATTCACGATCCACGATCCACGATTCACTATTCACTCACTATCCTAGCTGCCTAATGTAACACTGGGGAGAAAGCAACTTGACTCACGACTCATCCCGAACTGTTCAGTTTTTCTTTAAGATGTCCTTACGATCGCGAATTATTGAAGATCCTTATTATCGGTTTAAGTCAGCATTTGAGATTGCTGTTGCTGCTGATTTGGGTGTAAAAATTGATGTCAATCAGGCTAATGTGGATGATTGGCTGCGGTTGCCAGGGATTTCGATTCATCAGGCGCGTCAATTAGTGGGGTTGAGTCAGGCTGGTGTGGTTTTTTATTCGATTTCCGATCTGGTAGCTGCGCTAAATATTCCGCTGGCGAGATTGCAGTGGTTGGCTCCAGTGCTGAGTTTTCAGTATTATGACCCAGAGTTAGCTTTGCCATCTGTGAGCGTAAATCGATCGACAGTGGCTGAATTAGCCCTGATTACTCAGATCTCACCAGAGTTGGCGGCTGAAATCGTCAGTCAACGGGAGCAAGGTGGAAATTTTACAGATTTACTCAATTTTCAGCAACGGTTGGGGTTGTCGGGGGAGTTGATTGGAGCGTTGATGCACTATTTGCAGTTTTGAGTTGAGAGCTGAGATCCACCCATCCAAAATAGCCCTTTTGCTGTTGGCGTTAGCCTGCCATTAGCAAGGCAAAAGGTACGCCAACAGGCAGATTGCCAGGAGATTTATTCGTCCAATTCTGGTGAAAAATGACTGACTTTCGCCAGAGCTGCGGACATAAATCCTTTGAATAGAGGATGGGGTACGCTCGGCGTAGACTGGAATTCGGGGTGGAACTGGGTAGCAATAAAAAATGGATGAGTGGGCAACTCGATGATTTCGACTAGGCGAGTATCTGGTGATGTACCGCTAATCAGATAGCCACTGGCGAGAAACTGATTCCGATAGGCGTTATTAAACTCATAGCGGTGGCGATGCCGTTCGTAGATCGCTTCTTGCTGATAGAGTTGGTGCGCGAGGGTATTAGGTTCGATTCGGCAAGCATATAGCCCCAGTCGCATTGTGCCACCGAGATCGACGACATCCTGCTGTTCTGGCAATAGATCGATAATCGGATTGGGCGTTTCAGGATCGAATTCTGAACTGTTAGCCCGATCGAGTTTAGCCACATTTCGCCCCCATTCGATCGTCGCTGCCTGCATTCCCAGGCACAATCCTAGAAAGGGAATCTGATGCTCCCGTGCGTACTGAATGGTGGCTATTTTGCCCTCTACGCCGCGAATGCCAAATCCCCCTGGTACGACGATTCCCTGCACGTCTGCAAGGTATTTAGCGGCACCGTGGCTCTCTAAATCTTCAGAGTTGACCCAGATAATTTCTAATTTAGCACCTGTGGCGATCGCGCTGTGTTTGAGAGCTTCCACTACTGATAGATAGGCATCTCCAAGTTGAGTGTACTTACCAACTAGGGCGATTTTGACTTCCTGGGTGGATGTTTGCATTCGATCGACCAAAGTTTGCCATTGGCTCAAATCGGGAGTACGCTGTTCAAGCTGGAGTAGATCAATTGCTTGGGTTGCCAATCCTTCCCGCTCCATAATTAGCGGCACTTCATAGATACTGCCTGCATCGGGCGCATTAATTACGCACTCTACGGGGACATCACAAAATTCTGATAGCTTTTCCTTAATCCCTTGGGGGAGTGGTTCGATACTGCGACAGACTAGAATATCTGGTTGAATCCCGATCGATCTTAATTCCTTGACTGAATGCTGTGTTGGCTTAGTTTTCATCTCTCCCGCCGTCGAAATCCACGGAACCAGCGCGACGTGCATATACACGACATTCCGTCTACCGACATCCTTCCGAAACTGGCGAATCGCCTCCAGGAACGGCAGTGATTCAATATCGCCAACGGTGCCGCCGATCTCAACAATCACCACATCAGGATTCGTATTTTTGGCAACCCGCTCGATCCGCTCTTTGATCTCATTGGTAATATGGGGGATTACCTGAACAGTGCCGCCATTATAGTCCCCACGCCGTTCCTTATTGATTACCGCCTGATAAATCGCCCCCGTCGTGACACTATTCAGCCGCGACATCGATGTATCCGTAAATCGCTCGTAATGTCCTAAATCTAAATCCGTCTCCGCCCCATCCTTAGTCACAAATACTTCCCCATGCTGATAGGGACTCATCGTGCCAGGATCGACATTGATATAAGGATCGAGCTTCAAAATCGAGACTGAATAATTGCGCGATTTGAGCAACCTACCCAAACTCGCCGCGACAATCCCCTTGCCAATACTCGAAACTACGCCGCCAGTGACGAATACAAACTTAGTCATGTTGCTTTGGTTACTCTACCTACTCAGGTTACTATCGTCTACGGCAAGCCGTTCGACTAGATCATTGTAGACTAATCACTGCCCCTTGCTCTGTGCTACTAACTCGCAATCTGGCGTATGCTGAGTAGCACTATCAGTAGTCGTAGGAAAAAAGCGTGAAAATATCTATCTCATTGCCTGATAAACTGGTTCGCTATATCGATGAACGAGTAGTCAACCGTAGCAAACTGATTGAATCATTGCTCTTAGCTTGGCAGAGAAAACAGCACCAACAAGCAATGCTTGCGGCTTGCTTGGTTTTAGATGAACAAATATTGACAAAAGATGATGAAGAATGGGAGCAAGCCGCAGTGGAAGGTGCCATTGATATAGAACAGTCGTAGGTTGGGTTGAAGAATGAAACCCAACGATCCCACCAATACTTGCGGGAATGTTGGGTTTTCTCTTGCAGATCAACTGAGCCGACGCAAACTTCTTCTGAAGTATGAAAGAAACTTTGTTGGGTGTGTTGGGTTTCATTCTTCAACCCAACCTACATATCTTGTGGGAATGTTGGGTTTCGTGCTGCTCAACCCAACCTACAAATCTATCCAACTGATATTAAAAGTAATTTATGAACATGGAAGACAAGACTTTGTTCCCATTGAAAATTCAAGATGAGCAAGGATTTATCATTGATGCACAGGTATAGTATTTTAGTCCTTCTTGGCCAAACTGGATTCTTGAATTTACATCGCCCAGTATTAAAAAATTATCTTTTACAGCTACAGATGTATTTGAATGTCTAACTCAACTAAGACTAGAACTTGCCCAGTATGGTTATAAGCCATTGTGTAATGGTGCTAGGCTTAATGTCTACCCGTCTGGAATGTGTAGAGACATGGGCAATGGTCTTTCTGCTTACGTTTTTACTCCAGGCAAACAAGTTGATTCAGAAGATTTGGTTGGTATATTTGACTATGCCGAACCAGATTCAATCGCCTCTGTCGAAGAACAATTTAATTATTATGGCTCTCTATTCTCTCGAAAATATGAACTTAAAATACAGCATAGCAGTGGTCCAATTGCCAAAGGAGTAATTCATGATAGTAGAATTTTAGAGCCGGGTAAAATGAAATTCACATCTCCAGTTACTCCAGATATTGAAGCTTATGGTAAAAGTAATTTTGATTACCTCACAATTTTTAGAGCTGAACTTGAAAAATATGATTATCTTATTCTGTGTAACGGTGCGAGATTTGACACGTACTCTCTAGATGAGTACGGCATCTTTGTAAATATTCTCACAATGGGGAAGATGTCAAATCAAAACGATCGACTAAATCGAGTAGAGACTTTTGAATATGCTGAACCACATTTAATTGTATCTGTCGCAGAACAGAGAAAAAATTATGAATCTTGGCTTGATTCTATTAAATCTGTTCCTGGTTAAAAATTATTCACTTACTTGTGACAAATGCTGCACAAAGAGATCATGCTCTGCTGCTGCCAAACCTGCCTGTAATACTGCCAAAACCCTGACCATATCTCCAGTGAGCAAATCTTCTACAGCCAGCCACAAACCTGGAAATACTCGACTCCGAATCGTTCCATCAGGATCGATAGGCAAAGATACATAATCACCATCTTGCAAGTAAAACCAATCCACTCGCCGATCGAATATCTGCCAGACGATATACTCAGGAATACCATTGCGACGGTAGGCACGTTTTTTGTCACCAAGATCGATTGCCGCACTACTAGCAGCGATTTCAACCACCAATTCTGGTGCCCCTTCAATGTAGTCATCCTCACTCAGACGAGATCGACCACCACATTCAGATTCGATCAGCAATACAG
>JANNBD010000424.1:0-8849 GCA_031385105.1 Chamaesiphon sp. OTE_78_metabat_374 | reverse complement strand
TGGGCAGAGTAAAGCTGATTGAGATAGTTGTCGGCATCAACGATGTCGGTATTTTCGCTACCCAAACCTGGGCTAACCTCATTAACTCGTGCGTCATTGAAAAATACTAATCTACCTGGGTCATAAGTATTTTTCAATGACGCACGAGTTAATGAGGTTAGCCCAGGTTTGGGTAGCGAAAATACCGACATCGTTGATGCCGACAACTATCTCAATCAGCTTTACTCTGCCCATATCCCCGTTGAAGGTAGACTATTAATGTTTCCTGCGAAACAACGCCACGCAGTGACGATGAACGAAACAGAAGAGTTGCGACTATCGCTGTCATTTGATATCGTTCTAACTGCAACTGCCACCGCCGCAGGTGCATACGAGTTTCTGACTCCACCACCAAGTCAATGGCAGAAATTTAGTGGATAGTGGATGGTGAATAGTGAATAGCGGTTCCCTGAGTAGCGGTAGGGCGTTAGCTGTAAGGTGGGCAGTGCCCACCAGTTAGGTTTCAGCCGATCTCTAGCTTTCAAATGTTTGTGCTCATGGCTCTACGTCACACAACATCGATCGATCCTCGCAGGGAACATTGAGTAGAAGAAATATAGTCGAACGTTGAAAAGAGGCTTCATTTCTAAACTTGACAATCCTTCTCCTAATAATTGAATGTAGCGAATAAACCTGATCGTTAAGGGCTATTGCGGTTGACGAGGCTGCTCTTGATCGGTTAGTCTGCAAGTCTAGCTGCAAATTTTAAGATTAATTAATTTATGAAAAGATTTTTACTGCTATTTCTATCAGCACCGACTGTCCTCAGCGCGATTTTGCCGATAGTTGCTATCGAAGCACCAGCTCTAGCTGCCGAAAAGCCTGGAAAAGAAGGTAAATTTTGCGTTGATACTCACAACCGACTAATTTGTGTCAAGTCTTCACAATTGGCGAGTAATGCTCCTAAATCAGCGTTGATTGCCAGAGCTAAACTGATTGCCAGAGCACAAGCTGAAGCTAGAAATCCTGATGCTTTCGTCAATTTCAATGATGAAGAAAGTGATGCAGCAGCAGCAATGTTTGGTTGTGATTGTCCGGCTTGCATTCGATCGATCCGTCAATTACGGATTATGGCGCAAGCTAGTTAGGTTAGTGGATGGTGAATGGTGAATGGTGGATGGTGAATAGTTAATGAATAACTTGGATGATTACGATCCTAGTGATGTAGGAAAGGTGAATGGTAATTTGTTTGGATTGCCATTTGATTATGCCTCGGCTCAGACGATTATTTTTGGGGTGCCGTGGGAAGTGACTGTTTCTTATCGTCCAGGTACAGCATTAGCTCCACAGCAGATTCTTGCTGCTTCGCCACAATTAGATCTCTATGATTTCGATCGTCCAGGTGGTTGGCAGCAGGGGATTTATATGCCGCCAATTAATCTAGATTTACTCGCCAAAAATAATCACTATCGATCGCAAGCAGCTTTGATTATCGATCGATTAGAACAGGGTGAATCGCTCAGTTCCACACCAGATCTGACTGCGGTATTAACAGAGATCAATCAAGCAGGTCAAGATCTTAATCAGTGGTTGTTCGATCGCACAAATCAAGCAATTGCTGATGGTAAAAAAGTCGGTGTTATTGGTGGCGATCATAGTGTTCCGTTAGGCTACATGCAGGCATTGGCTACTCACCATGCGGACTTTGGAATTTTGCATGTAGATGCTCACTCCGACTTACGGGACTCCTATGAAGGGTTTGAGTTTTCCCATGCGTCAATTATGTTTAACGCGCTCAAAATTCCCCAGATTTCTAAACTGGTACAGGTAGGCATCAGAGATGTATCTGAAGTAGAGCGAAATACGATAGATCGATCGAATGGTCGAGTTGTTGTTTATTATGATTCATTAATCAAACAACAGATGTATTCAGGCACAACTTGGGCGGAGATTTATCGAGATGCAATTTCCCAACTGCCGCAGCAAGTTTATGTTAGCTTTGATGTCGATGGTTTAGACCCCAAACTTTGCCCCGAAACAGGTACACCAGTTCCTGGTGGATTAGAGTTAGAGCAAGCTTTTTGTCTCTGTCGCGAAGTTATTCACAGCGGTAGAGAGATTATTGGATTTGATGTCTGTGAAGTCGGAAATGCTGAATGGGATGGCAATGTCGGCGCGAGAATTGTCTATAAGTTAATCAATTTAATGACATGTAGCTCTTAATATTTCTCTTGTTTTATTATTTTCTAAAGTAGAATTAATTAATTGTTTATCTCACAAATATTGATGCTGTAGGGGCAGGTTTATGCGACTAATTCAAACCTGAAGCTAACCTCCGTACGAACCTGCCCAACCCCACTGGCTAAAATTTTATACGATTAAAAGCTAATGGTGGGTGAGGGTGGGTTTGTACAACAGTTATCGTTACAATCAGGATTTCTAGCATAAACCCACCCCTACAGATCCTTGTGCTGACTTGACATATGATTCAGACTAATCCCAAGCCAACTACTATCCCTGAATCTACCTCAAACACGATCGTTCTGGACATCACGGGGATGAAATGTGCCGGATGTGTTGGTGCTGTCGAAAAACATCTCCTCGCTGAGACAGGTGTGAAGTCCGCATCTGTCAATCTCCTCACTGGCGTAGCGGCGATCTCTGTCGAGCCAGAAACAGCTACTGCCACCGAACTAGCGGGCAAGCTAACAACAAAAGGTTTCCCCAGTCAACCCCGAATATTAGCAAGTAACGAAAATAGATCGAATCAACGCCAGATTAAATACGCCCAAGCATCCAAACAAATTTTGTGGCAGCTAATCACTGCGGGGGTATTGCTAGGACTCTCCGCTGTCGGACATTTTGCCCAACCAGATAGTAGTCACCTGCATCATGGGTATTCGGTTCTGAATAACTTTTGGTGGCATTGGGGTTTTGCGACACTGGCGATCATATTTCCAGGTAGAGCGATCCTCGTCGATGGCTGGCGGAGTCTGTGGTACGGCAGCCCAAACATGAATACCCTCGTGGGTTTGGGGACGATCTCTTCTTATACAGCCAGCCTTGTCGCGCTCTTGCTGCCCAGTTTAGGCTGGGAGTGCTTCTTTGAAGAGCCAGTGATGATTATCGGATTTATCACCCTGGGACGTACTCTCGAACAACAGGCTAAACATCGCGCTGCTAGTGCATTCGATCGACTACTCTCACTCCAGCCGACAATCGCTAGGCTAGTAAGTCCCGATCCAGAACGTCCTCAAGCGATCGAAATACCTGTAGAACAAGTCAAAATTGGTGAATACCTGCGAGTACTCCCAGGCGAAAAGATCCCGACTGATGGGGTGATCCGTTGGGGTGAAACGACAATTGATGAGTCGTTAATTACAGGCGAATCGATCCCTGTGCTGAAGCAGTTGGGGGATGTGGTAATTGCCGGAACTGTGAATCAATCGGGAGCGATCTCGATCAAAGTGACTCGCACGGGTGATGATACAACTTTGGCGCAAATTATCGCCCTGGTTGAATCAGCCCAAACCCGCAAGGCTCCAGTTCAAAAATTCGCCGATACCGTAGCGGGATACTTTACCTATGGCGTAATTGCGATCGCAACTCTTACATTTCTATTTTGGTACTTTATTGGCACCCATAACCCCAATTTAGATCCGCCGATTTCCAGTCTCACGCCGCTCAAAGCCGCGATTGCCGTCATGGTAGTTGCTTGTCCCTGTGCGCTGGGTTTAGCCACGCCGACGGCGATCCTGGTGGGGACTGGGATTGGTGCGGAATCGGGATTATTGATCAAGGGTGGGGATGTATTGGAAACGGTGCATCGTCTAGATACGGTGGTGTTTGATAAGACAGGGACGCTGACAGAAGGGAAGCCGCAAGTTACCGATATTCTTACGGCTGAGGATATTCGAGATGATTCGGTTAGCCAGCGGTTGAAACCGCTGCTAGTGCTGCAAAGTCCGCCTACGCGGACTAATACCATTCAATCGGCTGAATTACTGCAACTCGCAGCAGCCGCCGAAAGCGTCACAAATCATCCTCTCGCAGTGGCAATTCAACAAGAAGCTACGCGACTGGGTTTGACGATTCCAGTAGTGCTAAGTTCTCAGACAGCAGCGGGTTTGGGTGTTTATGCAGAAGTCCAAATGACTGGCGATACCCTCGATGGAAGCTATCAAGTAATTGTTGGCAATCAAAATTGTCTAACTGCAAAAGAAATTGAAGTGAGTGAAGAATGGCTAGTTGCGGCTGAAAAGTTAACAGTCGCGGGGAAAACTGTAATGTATGTCGCGATCGTCGAGGGGCTACCATCAGCTAGTAAGATTGTGGGAATCATTGGTGTAACCGATCGATTGCGAGTGGATGCGATCGATACCGTCAAGCAGTTGCAGCAGAAGGGTTTGCGGGTGGCGTTGCTCACAGGTGACAGAGCACCAGTCGCCAAACTAATTGCGGCTGAATTAGGGATTGTCGATGTTTATTCGGAGATATTACCCCAAGATAAAGCGCGAATTATTCAATCATTACAACAGCCCCATCTCTCTTCAGGCATCCCCCACAAAGTAGCGATGATCGGCGATGGGATCAACGACGCACCTGCTCTGGCTCAAGCTGATGTGGGAATTGCGATGAATGCTGGTACCGATGTAGCGATCGAAGTAGCTGATATTATCTTGATGCGCGATCGATTATTAGACGTGGTTTACTCGATCGAACTATCCACCAAAACATTCACCAAAATTCGCCAAAATCTGTTTTGGGCGGCAATCTATAATCTCCTGGGAATTCCAGCCGCCGCCGGATTGCTCTACTGGTTTGGTTGGGGTGCCATGCTCAGTCCCTCAGCGGCTGGCGCAATGATGGCACTAAGTTCGGTTAGTGTAGTTACCAATTCATTACTGCTCCGACGAGGCGAATCGACAACCAAGATAGTTAAATTAATTGAGAATTGAGAATTGCGGATGCATTTACCGCACGGGTTCCCCGTCGGTAAAATGCACCAAGCAGACCCCACCCTAACAACAATTCTTACAGGTGGGGGATTTAAAACCCTGTTTTCTGTTAAGTTAGAGCATCCCACCCTGTAGAATCTCCTTGTCTGGAGCTGATTTGGCAAATAACTAGGATCGGCTTCACTTACAGCCAGGATGCTACTTCAGCATAGCCTAGACCCTCCCGAATTACTTCAGGAGGGTCAATTGTCATGTCCAAGATAGTTGAGCCTTCCATGCCTGGTTCTGAGCCATCATCGATGATTATATCTACCAGTTTGTCTAGATGGTCAAATAATCTTGCCTTTTCTACACCTAACGTCGGTTGATAGCCATCCTCATCTTGAATGTGCGCTGATGCTGAAATGATCGGATTTCCCAAGCTCTCTAGCAGGATTTGACAGAGTGGATGTTTGGGTACTCTGATCCCAGTAGTTTTGCGCTTGGGATCTTGGACGAGCTTGGGAACGAGTTTGGTAGCTGGTAAGATAAACGTATACGTACCCGGAATCAGGTGCTTCATCGATCGATAGGCAGGATCGGAAACGACAGCATATGCGGAGATATTGGAGAGCGACTGACACAAAAAAGTCAGCGGCTTATCATTCGACATTTTCTTGATCTGTCGAACTCGATCGACTCCTGTTTTTGAGTTGAGGTCGCACCCGATCGCATAAACTGTATCTGTGGGATATAGCATCACCGCACCATTTTTTAAGGCTGCGACAATTTCATCGATCTTTCTCGTTTGCGGTGTCTGGGGATGAATTTCGTAGATAGTAGCCATGTGAATAGTGAATGGTGAACAGTGAATAGTGAATAGTGAAATTCAACTTTTGCTATTTATCGATCGACTATGAATAATTACTCAAATCTTTGCATGGCAATTATTAGTAAAATGATCGCATAATTAATTATTAGTCGAAATTAGTTCGATCGATACCTATTGCAATTAATCGTTAAGTCAGCAACATACTTTCTAATTCCCACATGCTTAAAATTGCCTATTTAGAATGCCAAACTGGAATCGCTGGGGATATGTGTTTGGGAGCATTAGTAGATGCTGGCGTACCTGTAGAATATTTAACCACTCAACTCGATCGATTGAGAATTAGTTCTGAGTATCAGATCTGGGCAGAAAAGATTCATCACAATGGGCAAATTGCCACTAAGGTTCATGTAGATTTGACTGCGATAAATTCATCAGATCACGAGCACAAACATGCTCATCATGATGAGCATTCTCACGAACACGCTCATTCCCATGAGCATGATGGTGAGCATGGACATGGACATGCTCACCATCATCCCACACCAGTTAGCAACGTAGCCAAAGATTCCAACCACCATCACCATCATCACTACGATACGCCCCAACGGAATTTACCTGAAATCGAACAGCTAATAAATGCAGCAAATTTGCCTGCTAGAGTGACGGCGTGGAGTTTGGACGTTTTCCGTCAATTAGCGATCGCCGAGGGTGCCGTTCATGGGATTGACCCCTCTGAGGTGCATTTTCACGAGGTCGGTGCTGTGGATGCGATCGTCGATATTGTTGGGACTTGTCTGGGTTTGGATTATCTAGATATTGCGAAGATCTATTGTTCGCCATTACCAACAGGTGGCGGTACAGTTCGGGCGGCGCACGGAATTTTACCCGTTCCCGTACCTGCGGTGCTGAAGTTATTCTCATCTCGGCAGGTGCCAGTATATAGCAATGGGATCGATCGAGAGTTGGTTACGCCCACAGGTGCCGCAATTGCGGTAACTTTAGCGGCTGAATTCGGCGCAGCACCAGCGATGCAACTCCAGCAGATCGGTTTGGGTTCTGGTACGATTCAGTTACCGATTCCGAATATTTTACGACTGTGGTTGGGGACTGAAGCTGAAGTAGTTGCATCTTCCCCAGTACGCTCAGAATGTCTGGAAACGATCGAAGTTTTGACTACCCAAATTGACGACCTGAATCCCCAGGCGATCGGATACATTTTCGATCTATTATTTAAGGCTGGTGCTGTTGATGTATTTACCCAACCGATTGGGATGAAAAAGTCTCGATCAGGTATATTACTGACAGTGATTTGTCCACAGGATCGATCGATTGAATGCGAACAAATTATCTTCAAAGAAACTAGCACGATTGGTATTCGTCAAGAGCGACAGGTTCGATCAATCCTACCTAGAGCAATCGAATCGGTAGTCACTAAGTATGGCACAGTAAAAGTAAAAGTTGCTCGTAATAATCTAGTTGGTGATGATTCGATCGTCAATGTGCAGCCTGAATATGATGACTGTGCTGCAATTGCCCAAGCACACCAGATCCCGTGGCGAGAAGTTCATCAATTAGCACTGACAGCTTGGCGTGATTTAAACGACTAACTTAATCACCAAAGCTATAACCAGCTCCTACTAAAATCCCGAAATCAGCAGATCTGTTGCTGGGAAACCCTGCATTTAGTCGTAGGGTTCCAGTCAGGTTTCTTGATATGGGCATATCAATCCCCCCAGAAATAGCTGGACTAATCGATAAACCTCGATCGTATTGCAGCATCGCGCCGCCGCCGATAAATGGTGAAACAATTGTTTTGCCAGCATCATTAAGAATCGGAAAATCAGCACTGATAATAATCATCGTCGTAGCTGCACTATTGCCCAAGATAATTGTGGCATCATGCAAAGATAAATTGTCACTAAATTTGAGCTTACTTAAAATCACTAAACCACCAGATCCCAACGCTGTTGTATTTCCACTCAATCCAATCGCACTACCAATCCCAATGTAGCTATTGGGGACACCGATATCTTTAGTTGCCGGATCTGGTTGCGCGGATACTGGCAAACCGATTGACGCAATACAGCCAATCAATCCACAGAGACTGAACTGGAACCAACGGATCGAAGATGGAGACATAATCAGTTACTTAGAAGAACTATCTAGTTATACGTTCAGAACCGGACGATGGATCTATCATTACAGCGAGTACAATCTACTTAGTAAAACGGAGTGACATTAGAGCATTCTGTGCTGATACATAGCTGAAGATCTTCGCAATCCCCAATCTGCAACACTTATAATGAGTAGAAATGCACGATCGAGTATAGCGTAGTGATTCAGGCAGAGACATTAGAATTATTAGAATGGCCACGATTGTGTCAGCAGGTGGCAACATTTGCGGCGACGAAGCTGGGAACGATTGCGGCGCGAAATTTGGTGATTCCCAAGCAGCCAAGTGTCAGCTTGAATCTATTGGCGCAAACAAAGGAAGTATATGAGCTAGAAACCCGACTGACTGGTGGGTTGTCCCTGGATGGGATTGAGGATTTTGGTGACGCGCTCGAACGGGCGGCGGTACAGGGAATGCTGTCGGGGAAAGAGCTGCATGAGATTGCGACTACTCTAGCGGGAATGCGGAAGCTGCGGCGGACGTTGGATAGTGCGGAAAATATTCCGGTTTTACAGGGTTTAATCGCTGATGTGCGGACGTATCCAGAGATCGAGCAGGACATCTATCATTGTATCGACGATCGAGGGGACGTTACGGATCGATCGAGTCCGAAATTAGCCCAGGTGCGGGTGCAGCTCAAGGGATTTAGAGAAAAGATTTACAAGCTGCTCAATAGCCTGATCCAGCGTCAGTCGAATGCGATTCAGCAGCCATTAATCACCCAGCGAAGCGATCGATTTGTGATCCCTGTTAAGGCTTCTCACAAGGATACAATTCCTGGGGTGGTTCACGATAGCTCTGGGAGTGGTTCGACGCTGTATGTAGAACCCCATCAGATTGTCAATCTAGGGAATCAAATGCGTCAACTCCAACGCCAGGAGCAACGGGAAATTGAACTAGTTTTGACGGCGCTGACGGCGATTTTCGG
>JANNBD010000346.1:0-3675 GCA_031385105.1 Chamaesiphon sp. OTE_78_metabat_374 | reverse complement strand
GATTTTAATCGTAGGCGTTCTACAAGTAGCAACTTGAGTTAATCAAGAACTCCCTTTTACAGCAAGATTACCCAATTTTGGACTCCACCACTGCCCCTCTTTTCCCTGAAAATAGGCGACATCTTTGTGAGTAGGTTTACTTCGAGCTGCGGCATCCGAACACCGTAACATCGACTTTGCTTGTCCATCCTTAGTGTAGCTATATTCTTCTAGCGGCTTCTGGCAAACCGGACAAGGATGTTCGGTTAACTTTGCTGGCGATGACTGGGCTGTCTTCGCTTGTGGGAGCTGCCACTCACTCGATCGATCTGACCAAAACATCACCAATCCTTTGCCCTCGGCATCTTTACATCCATCCTCACACTTGAGAAAGTACCCCTTCTTCACCTTCTTGGTTGGTACTTTGGACATGGGTTTGCTGCAAGTCGGACATTTAGAGCGTGATTTCTCCAGATCCTTACCTTGAAACGATCCATAATCTTGTTCGGGTAGATTCTTAGTCGCTTTACTCAATGCTGGCGCGAAATAGCTCTGGTTCCATTCAATTAGGTAACTTTGCCATTCTTGCTTCCCTTTCGAGATGGCATCGAGTTGAGTCTCCATCCCAGCGGTGAATTCGGATTGAATTAATTCTGGCAAAGCTTGGATCAGAAAATCATCCACCTGCAAACCCACAGTCGTCGGCTGGACTTTGCTCTTGACTAGCTCGACATAGTTGCGCTGCTTGAGTGTAGCAATAGTCGGCGCATAGGTAGATGGACGACCAATACCGCGCCGTTCCATCAGTTGGACGAGTTTTGGCTCACTGTAACGTGGTGGTGGTTGGGTTTGTTTCTGTTCGTGACTGATATTATCTACGGTGAGTGCTTGTTTTGGCTGCAAGCTGGGTAATACGGCATCACCGCTAATATCCTTCCAGTATTTGGCATAGCCTGCAAATTCCAGCATTTGCCCTCTGGCTTGCCACTGGATCTCACCAGACTGGGTAACGATCGTGGTTTTGCGAATTTGGGCGGGTTTACACTGAGAGGCGATCGATCGCATCCAAATCATCAGGTACAGCGCGAATTCGTCCGCTGAGAGCTGTTGTTTGAGTTCGCTTGAGGCTTTTGTCAAATCCGTCGGTCTGACCGCTTCATGGGCTTCCTGAGCGTCTTTGGAACTCTTTTGTTTGGAGACTTTAGCAGGCACATTATCTTTGTCGTGGGACATCAGCCATTCTCGTGCGGCTTTACAAAAATCCTGACTGAGTTCGACTGAATCAGTCCGCATGT
This sequence comes from Chamaesiphon sp. OTE_78_metabat_374, assembly GCA_031385105.1. Classification (GTDB taxonomy): domain Bacteria; phylum Cyanobacteriota; class Cyanobacteriia; order Cyanobacteriales; family Chamaesiphonaceae; genus Chamaesiphon. The sequence continues at coordinate 2,401 of JANNBD010000346.1, read as the reverse complement.
AAGTAATTAAACCCGCTTCATAGAGCTTCTGGGCGACTGACATTGTATGTTCTGGCGAGAACTTCAAGCGCGAACCAGCGGCTTGTTGGAGCGATGAGGTGATAAATGGGGCGGGTGGCTTTTTGGGGCTGAGTTTACCTTCGATCGATTTAACTTGATGGGGATGCGCTTTACCAATCTCCACCAACGTTTCGGCTTCAGCCTGACTCAATACCCGCGTCGATTCGGCGACTTTTTCAGTTGCGCCAGCATCGTCGCTGGTTTCCTCCTCTGCTGCTGGTGCGACAGCTTGAGCAGTGCCGTTGTAAAAAGCTCTAAAACCTTCAGCATAGTCCACAAATACCGACCAATAATCTTGGGGTGTGAAGGCTTGAATTTCCCGTTCTCGTTGACAGACTAGATGCAGGGTAGCAGACTGCACTCGCCCGACGCTTTTGGCTCCATTATTCAATCGCCAGATCAGCGGCGATCCTCGATAGCCGACGAGCTTGTCTAGACAATCACGACACCTACCTGCCTCGACTAGAGCCATATCTAGGGCGCGGGGAGCCGCAATCGCTTTCTTGACTGCGGACTCGGTAATCTCCTGATAAACCACCCGCTGGGGCTGTTTAAGCTTCAATACCTGGGCAATGTGCCAGCCAATTACTTCCCCTTCCCGATCTGGATCTGAGGCGATAAATACTCGATCTGCTTGTTTAGCGGCGGCGATGAGTCCAGCGATTGTTTGTTTAGCTCTGTCGTCGCGAGGGATGTAGCGACAATCGATCGTATCCGCACCCAATTCAAACCCTAATGAACCATCCCCATCGTTGGCAAGTTGGCGAATATGTCCAATTGAAGCTTTCACATCCCAATCAGAGCCAAGGATACTTCTGAGTTTTTTGATTTTGCCAGCAGATTCGACAATCAGCAGATTTCGCATACCGCTCAGTTTTGGTGGTTGGTTAAATGGCTATTTAGCGATCGAGTCTCAATGATCTAAAGGCTCGATCGATTAAGGTAAAGGACGTTGACGAATTCTATCCCGTTCTACGATCGTAAACCAGCCTTCAATCTGCAATTCCTCAGTCTGAAACAAATTCAATAATATTGCTGCTGGTTCTTCTGGAGTATGAGGACGAAATCGTAAATAAATAACACCTTTTGGTGGGGGTGATCGAAAACGATAAATGAGTTCGCCATAATTACTGTCGAATGTCAAAATTATCCTTTGCTCGTTTACCGCACGAGCCAATACTTCAGGATCTTCGATTCCTGGCGAGTCTTCAGTTATGGATGCGACTTCATAGCCTGCTTGTCGAAGCCGTTGGACGCTGACTAGCGGAAAGTTTTCATTAGCCAAAAGCTGCATTAACTTACCTCAGATAATAGAGGTGTGTAATAGACATCTTCTTTGATACACTCTGCTGCAAAGGCGAATACAGCTTGGATCGATCGAGTATTCAGCGTTGGGTAGTTTTCTAAAACCTGTTGTTCTGTCCACCCTTCTGAAAATAGTCCGAGAATGAACTCAACGGATAGCCGTGTTCCTTTAATTACGGGCTTTCCCAGCAGAATTTTGGGATCTGAATGAATATGCGTTTTCCAGTCCATAATTTTGTGTATCTCTGTGGCTTTCGTCTATTATCCTTGATTTGGTTGGGTTGTTGCTTGCGATCGAGTCTCAAGGATCTAGCAGCTCGATTCTTCAAAAAGAGGCTATTGCTCTTGGCGTTAGCCTGCCGGAGGCACGGGCAAATGCTCCGCTACCGCCAACAAATAACTGATATTGCTGGAATTTAATTTGACACCGTAAAAAACCTTTTGAGGGAATTGAAACAGTCTTGAGTTATTGTCAGCAAAATGACATTGCATTAGCAATTGTCACGGGTAAAGGCAGTCGTAGTGCTGAAATATCGTTAAAACACCTAAACTTGCATAATTATTTTGCTCTTGTAGAAACAGGATCTGCGCGAGGTGGAATTAAACCGATGGGAATTAAAAGCGTTCTGGAGCAATGGAATCTAGCTGCAAATTGCGTTGCTTACATTGGTGATTCTGTCTCAGATGTCGCTGATGCAAAAGAAGTTGAGGTGATTCCTCTGGCTGCTGCTTGGGCGGCAACTGCCAACAGCGAACAATTGAAAGCTATGGCTCCAACAGAGACATTTACTACGGTCGATCGATTGATCGAGTGGATTTCAGATTTAGTAGAAAAATAATTTACGTTATGCGATCTCCTAAACTAAATTCACCAGCACGAAAATCGATAACCAGTCGGCGATCTCGCAACCATTTTCGACCCAATAGTACTTCTGGTAAATCTCGCCCAACATGAACAGGAAGATCGAATTCTTGTCCATCAAATTCAACTTTACCGATATAAATATCGAATCGACAATCTCCCCGCGCCGTTCGC
>JANNBD010000423.1:0-12329 GCA_031385105.1 Chamaesiphon sp. OTE_78_metabat_374 | reverse complement strand
GTTTTTCGGCATTGATTTTGAATCCATCGATCGCCAGTAGCTCATCACCAGGATCGATTCCAGCTAGTTGTGCGGGGGAATTGCTAACGACTGATTTTATCAGCTCCCTTCCATGTTCGCTTTTGACGATGATGCCCAGATTTGGGACGTTATTAGTGTTTACAGATTTTAGCTCAACCCCGACAGCCGCTAAGTAATCATTAAAGGGTAATTCCTCTACTCCATGAATATATCGATCGTAAAATTCAGTCAGGTCTTGGTTAGCAATTAATTCGATAATTTGCTTAAGTTGAGTTTCACTAAAGCCAATTTCTGATTTACCAAACTGTTCCCACATCGCCACCAACACATCATCAAATGATTTAGCTCCTTGAGTTCGATCGCGGATAAGTAAATCTAGTAATAATGTCACCATTTCACCCTTGAGATAGTAGGACATCTGAGAATTAGAACTATTAGCATCAGGGCGATATAACTTGATCCAAGCGTCAAAACTTGACTCACTCAGTGGTTGCACCAGTCTACCTGGTGTCGTCATAAACCGCGTGATTTCTTTGCTTAGTTCGGCTAAGAACTCTTGCTCATCATAAATCCCTGCCCATCGCGGAATCAGTAGATCGTAATAGCTGGTTGTACCCTCACTAAACCAGAGTGAAGGGGTATAATTTTCGCGCTCGTAATCAAACTTTTCTAGAGCAGCAGGACGAATCCGCTTGACATTCCAGAGATGAAAAAATTCATGAGCTACTAACTGCATAAATCGATTGTGTTTCTCACCAGCTTGAAAACTAAAGCGCGGATATAGCAGCGAGCAGCAATCTTTATGTTCTAAGCCACCGCCACCAGCAGGTGATAAATGTAATAAGAAAATATACTGTTCATATGGCAATCCGCCAAATATTTTAGCCTCGACCTCAACGATTTTCTTGATATCATCGATCGCAACTTGTGGATCGAGATTACCTTCGCCCCAGACAACTAATTGATGCGGTTTATCCAGTACCGTAAAATCATATATCTGCTGACAGCCGATTTCAAATGGGCTATCTACCAATGTATCAAAATCAGCCGCTAAGAAAGTTTGCGGACTAATTTCTGGTAATGGAGTGGTAACTTTCCAGCTCGGATCTGGCGAAACAATGGTAATCTCGATCGGACAATTCTCAGATCCTGGCACATAAAAACACAGTGCTGCTGGATTAAAGTATCCATGAGTAGCATCTAAATGATTTGTCCTTACGGTTAATTCATTTGCAAACATCCGATAACTAATCGTGATATCTTTATGATTATTGGTTTTGATTTGCCAATGATGTTTGGCAATCTTTGTTGTATCTAATCGATTGCCTTGCCGATCTACTGCGCCAAAATTTTGTAATTGCTTGGCATATTCTCGCACTAAGTAAGATCCAGGTGTCCAGACAGGCATTTTGAGATCTAACAATGCTCGATCCCAGTTAGATACTGTCAACTCGATCTCGAATATATGTGTTTGCGGCTGTGGCATCGCTATTTGATAAAATAGCTGCGGCAAATAATCTTGAGCTGGAGCTGGAGTGATAACTGTAGATTGTGTCATGAAATCAAAGAATTTATAATTATTTAGTTAGATTGAGGCTCAATTAGACTGGCTGCTCATCAGCCAATCCCAGTTGAATATTAATCACGTCAGGACGATCATTGTTAGTTCCAAAAATTCTGTCCCACCAATTTAGTACACTACCATAATTAGAATTGGTTTCTGCAACTACTTGAGAATGATGAATTCGATGGAGATTAGGCGTAATAATTATCAATGCCAATAATCGATCAATTGATTCAGGCACCGCTAAATTACTGTGATGTAGCGCAACGACAACAGTAAACGTCAGCTCATAAATCAATACAAAATCACTCGAAATTCCTAATAACCAAATTAACAGTAGTTTTGGAATACTTGAGCTGATAATCTCGATCGGGTGAAATCGATATGCAGTAGACACATTCATCGATCGATCCGTATGATGTAAGCGGTGAAACCGCCAAGCTAACGGCAACTGATGCATCGATCGATGCCAAAAATACATGTAAAGATCGATAATTAGGAAGGATAGGATGCCAGCAATCACTGGATTTGAAATTGCCCCAACGAATCCTCGATCGATCTGTGGCAGCATCATAAACTGAGCGATTGAGATCGTCCAAACACTAGCCAGGATCGAATTAATTGCCCCCAAGCCAAAGTTAGCCGCAATTCGCGATCTGATCGAGTTCTCAAATCGAAAAAATGGTAGCTTATTTTCCAGAATTAGCAGACTGGTGACTGTAGTAATAAGAAGAACTAACTTAACTGTCATTGAGTGGCTACAACCGCTTACTAGAGTTAGAATTAGATTCTAACGTGTTTTGAAATTCAGCTTGCTGGGTAGTAGTGATGAAACAAAGAATTCACCTTAGCCTCTTTGTATTGGCGACGGTTCTAATGACTGCTTGTGGACAAAAAAGTCAGCCACCAACGGCTGTAGTTACGCCAACACCTACCCCCATCGCGGTGACTCCACCACCAGTCACGACTACCCAGCCAACACCAATTCCTGCCCCAACGGTAGCAGCTTCACCTGCGCCAGTGAAAACCCCTAAACTGCAACCGCCTCCAAAAGCGGCACCATCCACGCCGATAATTTCAGCTTTACCCATATATCCCGAACCAGCCCCTGTTCAAATTCCCGTAATTCCAGAGCCGAATAGAACTAAAGCCAATCCCAAACCCGATCCGATTTCCAAACTCAAAATCCCCACCAGCCCAGCGCAGCAGATCACCCCTGTCGGAATTGGTGGTGCAAAAATTGGGATGAGTTTGAAGGAACTCAAAGAGCAAATGGGGCCAGGATTTCAGTTCCCGATTAAAGCCAGTTTCATTGAAGGGTTTGATGCGATCGCCGTGACCAAAGCAGGTACGGTACAATACTATATTCCTTATCCCGCTGGCACCCAATTTACCGACGCAGACAAAATCCAACACCTGATGACTGACAATCCTAACTATCGCACACAGCAAGGTGTTGGCCCAGGAACATCAATTCAACAAGCCGCCACAGTCTATGGTGGTGCAACTCTCTCCCTCAGCAAAGAGAATGAATCACGGGAATTCATCAATTTTACCCAGCACCCCAACGGTTTAGCATTCCGCCCCAAACCAGTCGGAAAGGAAAACTTTGCGGGAGACTATCCCGAAAGTAACGAAGAGTATCTCAAAACTCAGAAATACAACAACAAAGCCGCTATCGGTCAGATTACCGTCTCCTGTGCGGAGGATCAGTGCGAACAGGCGAATTAAATTAGTGAATAGTGGATGGTGAATAGTGGATAGTGAAATTCACATTGCTATCAACACTCCTAACGCTCTGCTTGGTGCATTTTTAAAGGCAGGGGAACCCGTGCGGTAAATGCATCCGCAATTCTCAATTCTCAATTCTCAATTCTCAATTCTCAACTTCCTATGACCCCCCTCCGCGTTGGCATTGCTGGACCTGTTGGTTCGGGTAAAACGGCACTACTTGATGGATTGTGCAAGCAATTGCGCGATCGATACCAATTGGCGGTAGTGACCAATGATATCTATACTCAAGAAGATGCTCAATTTCTAGTCAAGAGCAAAGCACTAGAGTCAGAGCGGATCGTTGGTGTCGAGACAGGCGGCTGTCCCCATACCGCTATTCGGGAAGATGCTTCGATGAATATTGCCGCTATCGAACAATTAGAGCAAAAATTTATAGATCTAGATATCGTTTTTCTCGAAAGCGGTGGCGATAATTTGGCGGCTACCTTTAGCCCCGAACTGGTAGACGTAACTATCTACACGATCGATGTCGCTGGTGGTGATAAAATCCCCCGTAAGGGTGGTCCAGGTATTACTAAGTCCGATTTGCTAGTGATCAATAAGATCGACCTTGCAGAGTATGTTGGAGCCGATCTGAGCGTAATGGAACGAGACAGCATCAAAATGCGCGGCGTTCGACCATTTATTTTTACTAATCTCAAAACTGGTACAGGTTTAGCTGAAGTCGTTAAGTTTGTCACCAGTCATATCGGAGCTGGTAAGTAGCTGATTTATTCCCAACTTTTAGCTCAAAAAGCCTTAGCGATCGCTAAGGCTTTAATTATGATATCGACTAGTGTTAAATACTTTGTCTCTGGATAGGGTAGACAGACTTTAGGCAGGGGATTTAATTTCCCATGTGGGCATTTTCCCTAAAGCCTAAACCCCAATTTAGCTATCTTGAACCAAGTGGATATGCTTGTAACCTAGTTTGATGCTAAAAGTATCGCCCTCTTTCAAGCCCATTTCTTTGGTGTAGGCAGCTCCGATCAACAGTTGACCATTTTTGTGAACCGTGGCTTTATAAGTCGCGGTTTTGCCACGATTGTCTCTGCTAGTTTCATCTAGTTTGACACCTTTAGCTGTGAGTACAGCGTCATAAAATCCAGATAGATCGGTGCGAGTTACACCTGCTTTGGTAGTTTTAATATAGCCACACTGGGTGGCTGTTTCACGCTTGGCAAGATGAGAAAGTTCTTTGACTTTTTGAAGCAGAGCCTTCCCTGTAAGTGGGGTAGTAGATGGAGTTAGTTCTGCTGCTGAATCGACTTTAGACATGGTTTGATTAGTGGATACGACGGATATTTTTGGCTAAATATAAACTTTGCTCCATATATTAGCCGTGATGAAGCTGACTTTATATTAGTCTATTATGCACGCAATTATAGTGATAGTTCCAATTAAGTTTAAAGTTAATTGAGAAATGACCTCGATCGATCTCAATTCGCCCGAACTGGTGGATCCCGATCTTCAAAATCAAATCCCCAATCCTCATCATCTGAATTTTTTGAAGCTGTGTAAGTACTGTCGAATGGTGGTTTACGGAGTGATCTGGCATCAAAATCGTCAGCTTCATCTATTTCAGTGTACTCAAAATTGCCTAATTCTCGATCGTCATCAAATTCAGTTTCGATCGGCTGTTTATAAGGTGGCTGAATTAATCTAAAGTCGGCATCGTATACTTCTCTGCGATTTTGTTCGGGTTGGCTATCAATTTTTTGGTTGCGTCCATCTGCAAAAATGGGGCCAGGATCGATCTTGGTACTCCGATTTGACGATTTGCTATTTTGCTGGCGGGGCGAGGTTGAATCATCCCATTCTAATTGACGATTTGAGACTGGTTCTACATCCCAATCATCGCTGTCATTGACGATGGGTTTGGCAGCAGGTTTATTTGTAGATCGATCTGCGCTTGAAACTGTATCTTCGGCAACCAATGGAGATCGATAACTATTAAATAGACTTTTTTTAGGTTTTGGATTGCTGTCGTTCTGTTGCGGGGACTTTTGACGATCGTCAGGATCTGCTGTGGCAGTTTTTTGGGATGATGAGCGATTCTCGTTCCGAGAGGCTTCGCCAACGGATTCAGGTACTGATGAAGTATATGTAAAAATATTTTCGTCCGATTGTTGCAATCGCATTTGTAATTGACGAATATTTCGCTGTAATAACCTTCGATCGACAAATATCGCTAATTGAATCAGAACACTAGAGAGTAATCCTAACCCGATCGCCATTAATAACCACAGTCCAATCGGTAATGTGATTGTTGGTTGACTAAGGATAATCACCGTTATTTCCGGCGATAAATTCGATCCCACCAAAATTCCCAACAAAATCAGCACTAGTAGGGGGAGGAGGATTTTCATGGGGATGGGGGTGTGGGGAGTGTGGGAGGTGTGGGAGGTGTGGGGGATGGAATTAATGCTAATGCTTGCTATTCACCATCCACCATTCACTATCCACCATTCACAAAAACACTATTCATCTACTTTCCAGCGATTGATCGGAATGCAATCGATATCAAGTCTGTCTAAGGCTCTGGCGATGACAAAATCGACTAGATCGTCGATCGATTGAGGTTTATGATACCACGCGGGGCAGGCTGGGACGATCGCTGCTCCAGCCTCTGCTAGGGTAGTGAGATTGCGAAGATGGATTAGGCTGAAGGGAGTTTCTCGGGGGACAATTACTAGTCTGCGTCCTTCTTTGAGCTGGACATCGGCGGCGCGTTCGAGCAGATCGCCACTGAGTCCAGCGGCTAGTTTACCGACGGTACTCATGCTACAGGGGAGAATAATCATTCCCTGGGTGCGGAAGGATCCGCTGGCAATATTTGCCCCCACGTCTCCCCATCGATGACACCGGAGCTTACCCGCAGTGGGTACGCCGGATTGTTCACGCCAGAAGATTTCTTGCTCGTCTGGTTCGCTGGGTAGTCTGATTTGGTCTTCGGCTTGAAATACCATATAGGTAGATCTCGATGCGACTAGTTCGATTTGGTAGTCGGCTTCGAGCAGATATTTGATGGCGCGAATGGCGTAGATTAAGCCGGATGCTCCGGTGATGCCGAGGATTAGGGGTTTCAATGGGGGTGTGGGGATGTGGGGACTTGGGGATTAGGAGATGGATTAATTGTGTTTAGTCGAAAGATATCCCCAACTTCTGTGAGGGAAGTCGGGGATATCTAGAACTTTTATTTTAACAACTAAAGAAGGGATCTCAAACCCTATCACAAGAACCTAGTACTGAGCGGCGGAAACAAAAATAGTATTCTTGCCCCAAGTCCCCAAGTCTCCTCCTCCCCCCGTCTTCTCGAAGCAGAAACCATTTACTCGTCACTGGCAGATGCAAAGTCTGCTTCCATTGGTGAGATGGGATTGACTACTTCGGCAGCGGCTTCAGCGGCGGCGGCTTCGGAGAGCATACTGGTGACGGTGACGAGATCGATCTGCTGACGATAGTAGTCTACACTCTTGACCTGGACTTCGACTCGATCTCCGAGTCGATAGGAGGTGCGATTTTTACGTCCGACTAGGCAAGCATAGCGGGGGCGAAATTCGTACCAGTCGTCTTTGAGGGAGCTGACGTGGACTAGTCCTTCGACGAGGGAATCTTCGATTTCAACAAAGAAACCGTAGGATTGTACCCCAGTGATTAAGCCTTGGAAAATCTCGCCAGTGCGGGCTTTCATCTTCTCAGCTTTTTGCAATCCAGCGAGGTCATTTTCGGCATCCTGGGCGATCTTGGTACGATCGTTGAGATGGGCGATAGAACCAGCAATTTGGCTCTCTAGTTCTTGCTGAACTGTTGGGGTGAGGACGTTCCAGGTAATTTGTCCATGACAGCTACTGCTGCCTAAGTTGATGATTTCTTTGGCGCGGGAGGTTTTGCGATCGCGTCCGCTGGCAAATACCTCATGGAGTACCCGTTGGACTAAAATGTCAGGATAGCGGCGCAACGGTGAAACACAATGAGTGTAGCCATTTTCGATCGCTAGTCCAAAGTGAGTACTCGGACTGCTGCTATAAACGGTGGTTTTGAGTAGCGATTTGAATAGGTAATTTAGCACCTGGGGGACTGGTGAATCGGCAAATTGCAGACTCAGCCGCTGTAAATCGGCAACGCTGATTTCAGTTTCGACTTCCCCTTCAAAGCTCAAGCCTAAGTTAATTGCCAGCTTAATTGTATCGTTGACTTCTACCAGTTCGGGATGGTGTTGAATTGCATAGATACCTGGTACCTGTAGAGCCTGGAGATGAACGGCGACGGCATAATTTGCCATTACCATCACGTCTGTCAACAGAGATTGCGGATCGTCTAGGAAAATCGCACCTAATCTACCTTCATCCACAAATGGTGCTTGCTTCTGGATGAAATCGACTTCCAAACCGCCCCTAGATCGCCGCTGTGCGCGGAAAGCTGGCGCGATCGTTTCCCAGATTGGTTTGATGATTTCGATTGCTTCCGCAGACGGCAAGCCGTGCGCCTGTGGGTCAATATCGGTGGGTTCGCCTGCTACTACTGATTGAACTTGGCTGGGATGGAGCAGCCAGTCCAACCGGATCCGACTTGGTTGAATATTAAATTCAATTAACTCGCCTTGATCGTTAAGCGACAGAAAGACAGACATTGCCAGCCGTTCTGCTCCAGCACTAAAGCCGCACGCCGCATGAACAGCCGCAGGTAATAAGGGAATCGTATCTACACCTAAATATACGGCAGTACCGCGTCTGCGGGCATCTCGATCGAGTCTATCGTCAGCCACAATATAGCTAGCAACATCGGCAATATGCACACCCAATCGCCAGATATCCCCTTCTAATCGTTCGATGGTAAGCGCACTATCAACTGGTTCGGTTAGCTCACTCACTGCAATTGTCGGTAAAGCAGTGAGATCGACTCGTTTATCAGCAATTGGATCTTTCACTCCCGTCGCAACTTTCTGAGCAGCAGCTTCGACTGCGGCACTAAAAGTTTGGTGTAAGTCGTGTTTGCAGGTAACAATATCAATATCTGCCGCTGATTCAGCCGTCGTGCCCAACACCCGCACAACTTTACCTAGTGGTAAATCTTGCCCAATTGCGTGTCGGAGTACGTCGATATGAACTAGATGATCGATAACTTCATCCAGATTAATCTGTTCGGGACCATTAGTCACAGGGCTACTGTCGCCTGTGACATTTAGCTCAAATAACAGCCGATCATCTAGGGGCGTAGCTCTATATTCCCCTGTTTCTAGCCGTTTGACTCTGGCTAAAATCGAAGGATTTGCCCGCTCTAAAATCAACTTTACGGCACCTTCTGGACTGCGCCGCCGTGTTCCTTCTTTGATCGTCTCAATCAGCACTCGATCGCCATTCCAGGCATTACTCAGATGACTTTCGCGGATGTAGATATCATCGGCACTTTCGGCATCTTGAATCGCAAAGCAAAACCCCTTACTCGAACAGCGCAGCTTTGCTTCGACGATTTCATCTGTTGAATCGCGGCGAAACTTTCCTTTCTCTTTGACTAATATGCCAATTTTTTCGAGTAACTCTAGGGCTAGATCCAACTGCTGCACACTCGATGGTGTTTCACAACCTAACTTCTTTTCGAGTATTTTCGGGGTAACTAACTTTTCAGAACTAACATGGGACAGCAGTGTGGCAATCGAGAATTCCATATAGTTTAATTTACCTCCACCCAAGAACATATTCATTGATTAAGTTTGTAATATTGCTAACTTACGACACATTCATGCGAGGATACTCTTCCCACAATTTTAGCAACAATAAAGTGTTGGGAGGCATGGGCTGGTGCGACTGGATCGATGGGGGTGGTTGCTATGCCGATTCCGTACAATCAAGGCGGTGCCGAGGACGGTGCAATTGTTTAGTGGTGATTTATTTCCTAAATTACTGCGTCGCTACCCTTAGTAGCAATGCTCGATCCCTACCTTCTATCATATTACCCGTGAATGTCACTTCCGATACCATTTCTGGCTGTGGTTTTTAGGTTCTTACTGTCACTAGTTGCGGCGGAAGGGGATAGAGGCTAAATTTATGCTTGGCTGCTTGACTTATTATGGTAATTAATACCATAATGAATAACAGCTATTTTGAGTAAAAGATGAATCACTCGATCGCCTCTGGTCTACCTTCTCTTCTCTCCGAGACGCTATTGCTGGGGCAAACGCCCTGCTACCGCGAACGAGATGCTTTTGCTAAGGCAAAGGCTTCGCCAACGCGAACGGCAATCGCCTCACCGATTAGTTCAATCTCGCCAAAATCGATATCTTCCTTGTCTAGTGTAGACTATAGCCTGCTGACAGATTTGTATCAACTGACGATGACTGCCTGCTATGTGGGCGAATCACTCGATCAATCTGCTGCTAGTTTTGAGCTATTTGTTCGCAAACTACCAAAAGGGTTTGGCTATTTGATTGCGATGGGACTAGCTCAAGCATTGGAATATCTCGAACAGCTCCAATTTAGCCCAGCTCAAATTGCCGAACTCCAAGCTACAGGTATTTTTAAAAACGCTCCTGACAGGTTTTGGGAACTACTAACCACTGCCAAGTTTACAGGCGATGTTTGGGCGGTGCCAGAAGGAACAGCAATCTTTGCTAATGAGCCAATCCTGCGGATTGAAGCCCCCCTCTGGCAAGCACAACTGGTAGAGACTTATTTACTCAATACAATTAATTATCAAACTTTAGTTGCCACTAGAGCCGCGAGATTGCGGGATATAGCAGGTGCCGATGCCACATTACTCGAATTTGGCACCCGTCGGGCATTCAGTCCCCAAGCGTCAATCTGGGCGGCGCGGGCGGCGATTGCCGGGGGGCTAGACACAACATCGAATGTGTTGGCGGCTTTGACGCTAGGATGTCAACCGAGCGGAACAATGGCACATGCACTAGTGATGGCGATAAGTGCGATCGAAGGTAGTGAACAAGCTGCGTTCAGAGCTTTTCATCGTTATTTTCCAGGTGCGCCGTTACTGATTGATACCTACGATCCGATTGTCGCAGCAACGGAGCTAGCCAAGCAGGTGGCAACAGGAGAAATCGAACTCTCAGGCATTAGACTAGACTCAGGCGATTTAGTTAGCTTGTCCAAGCGGATCGCCGAAATATTACCCAATGTCGATATTTTTGCCAGTGGGGATCTAGATGAATGGGAAATTGCCAGATTGCGTGCCGCAAATGCGCCAATTAATAGCTATGGGTTGGGGACAAAATTAGTTACGGGTAGCCCTGTGAATGGGGTCTATAAATTGGTCGAAATTGATAACATTCCTACAATGAAGCAATCTCTAGGCAAGATGACTTTTCCAGGTAGAAAACAAATTTTCCGCGAACTAACAGATGGAAAGTTTGTGGGTGATATTTTGGGTTTAGCTACTGAGGGTAAAGGGTTGTTGCAGCTTGTAATGAGTAATGGCGATCGAGTTCAAGCAGATGATAGTTTAGTCACGATTAGGCAATGGGCTGATGCGAATGTGGCTAGTTTAACTGCGGAGATTCGAGATATTAACTACGATAAGTTTGCGCCTGTAAATATTTCGCCTTCGTTATTAGAATTAACCCAAAGCTTGAAGACTTGAAATAGCAGAGATTTTAGCTGGTGGGCATTGCCCACCCTACATCGACTGCTTCAACCCAACCTACAACTAAATCTCTGAAACACTAAACCACTAGATGATGAAAATTGCTCTGTTTGGAACTAGTGCCGATCCGCCGACGATTGCTCATCAAGAGATTATTAGCTGGTTAGCATCACAATTCGATCTTGTGGCAGTTTGGGCAGCGGATAATCCGTTTAAAATGCATGGAGCATCTCTAGAACAGCGATCGCAAATGCTGGAGTTGTTAATTAAGGAAATCGATCCGCTAATTAGTCAACATGCCCAAGTCTATCGCAGTTTAAGTAGTAAGCGCACAATCGAAACCCTCGCAACTGCCAAAACAATTTGGAACAATAGTGAATTTATTCTTACCGTTGGTGCCGACTTAATTACACAGTTGCCAAAATGGTATCAGGCAAAACAACTATTGAGTCAAGTTGAATTATTAATTGTGCCACGGACTGGCAATCGAATTGAATCGATCGATCTCCAAAGACTGACAGCTATAGGCGCAAAAATTACGATTGCTCCATTAGCCACACCCCTGATTTCATCTACATTGATTCGGGAGAGTCATTCAATTCAAGGTTTGACACCTAGAGTAGCAACATATATTCATCAACACAACCTATATTCTATTAACGAGCCGCAGGGCTTTAAATCCTCCATTTTTTAGATAAGTTGTTGTTATGGTGGGATTCAAATCTCCATTCTAACAACCCAATTTTCTGCTTGGTGCGCTGTCTTGTCGTTTTTTTATTCGGGGGGAACCCCCGAATAAAAACGCCGCTAAACCGTCGGGAAACCCGACGTTGGCGTAGCCTCTCCGTCAGGAGTTACGCGCATCCGCAATTCTCAATTCTCAATTCTCAATTAATCTAACGATGACTCCCTCGATCGACAAAAACTCAACTAAACAGATCCTTGCTGACTTTAAAGTAGGGGTAGATAATGTCATCTTCTCGATCGATACCCAGCAAAATCGATTACTAATCCTACTAGTTATGCGTCAGGATGAACCCTATCTGGGCACCTGGTGTCTGCCTGGTACACTGGTGCGAACAGGTGAAACATTAGAGGCTGCTGCTGATCGAATCTTGGCTGAAAAAATTCAGGTAGATAATTTATACTTAGAGCAATTGTACACTTTTGGTGGTCCAGATCGAGATCCGCGCGAAGCAGTCGATCGATATAATATTAGATATCTATCTGTCAGTTACTTTGCCCTAGTTCGGTATGAAGCCGCCGAGTTAATCGCCACCGGAGTAGGCGGAATTGCCTGGTATCCGATCATTCAAGGGCAAGACGGTATTAGCGAAAAACTTCCCGATCTTGCCTTCGATCATCAACAAATTAT
>JANNBD010000415.1:0-3556 GCA_031385105.1 Chamaesiphon sp. OTE_78_metabat_374 | reverse complement strand
CAAGGAATCAGTAAATGTTAAAAAAAATCTGGCAATCATTCGTGAGGTGGTTTCGTAAATTGTCGAAACAAGGGGCGGTTCAGTCAGCCAATCGCGTCAGTACGGCCGAATTACCACCGCTTGATGATACCGACAGGGAGTATCTATTCATGCAGTTGCTCGAAGGCGTAGCGCATGGCTGGCAACAACCTCGCGCAATCGGCTTTTTTAACAAAATTAGGCAACGAGTCCGCAAATCCGAGTGGCTCGAATGGCTGGATAGGTTTGGCAATAACTTGATTCAGGCACCAGTTCCTAATTATGAACTAGCCGGACGGATGGTGCAATTAGCTGAACTCGACTGCGGTGAGATTGGCGATCTGGCTGGATCTTACGGTGCGAGGTTGCTCAATCGTCAAGCCGAAGAATTTGCCGACTTACTGCCGATCATGGAATTTGATACTCTGGGCGCAGGATCTGCCAGTCCCTTCGAGCAGTTTCCCGAAATACCAGCAGAACTATTGATCGACAACGATCCGATGGATTCACCGCCATCCCAGTCTTTCGCATCACATTCCGACGATGAAAATGCACCTTCAGAGACTCGTGAGATTACCCTCGAAGAATTTTCGGCAATGCTGCACAAAGATCCCAGCTTAGTCGCCGAGCTAGCTGAACAATTTGGAGTCGAAACAACCGATCCCCAAGAAATCATCAGTATCGTGATCGCTCAGATGCAGCAACAAGTTCCACCTCCCAGCGGTGAACTTAATTCAGTTGCTACAGAACCAGCCGTAATTAATGAGCCAAGTCAACCTGAACCAACGATTGTAGAAACCCCAACTCCCAACTCCCAACTTCCTGTCCCCCCACCGCCACCAGCTCCAAAACTGGAATACAAACCAGAAGATCCTTGGAGTGGAGATCGAGCTGCTCATAACGCTGAAGAAATGTTGCCAGAGGCCGTAAATATGCCCGATCGAGGAGTGTAATTACGAATGGTTAGAATTAGAGACTTATACACAGATGGAGCTTGCTCCGGCAATCCTGGCCCTGGTGGGTGGGGTACAGTTGCTTATTATGATGACGGTAGCTGTCACGAACTCGGCGGACGAGATAAAGCAACGACAAATAATCGAATGGAGATGCAGGCTGCCATCTCAGCCCTGGAATTTTTTGCAGATACTAGCCAAACTCAACAGTGCGTCCTCTATACCGACAGTGAATACCTGATTAAAGGGATCACCCAGTGGATGAAAGGGTGGAAGAAAAAAGGCTGGAAAACGGCTGCTGGCAAAGATGTCCTCAATAAAGACTTGTGGGAAAAACTGGACATTCTCGATCGACAAGTCCAAGCCCAAACCAAAGTCCCTGTCTCCTGGCAACATGTACGCGGACATTCCGGTAATGTCGGGAACGAACGGTGTGACACGATCGCCAGAGGCTTTTCCAGTGGTCAACCACCACAGCTCCGACAACGTTCTACAATAGAGTCAGCTCCAGCTAAACAAAACTCTGCAAATCGTTTAGCAGCTATTCCCTCTCCACCTGAGTTACAAATTGTCCCCATGTTAGAAGAACCGATTGTTCATACCGAAAGTACCGAACACATTCCCCGCGAAGTCCGCGTTGCTCATCTGCATCACCTGATCGATACATTGCGAATCGCCGATGAGATTGCCAAAGGTAGTTACTTGATTGCCAGCTCCGAACTTGCAGATCTGATGGATATCAACGCCAGTGCCGTCACCAGTCGCGGCGACAGTTGGGCATGGCGCAACTGGATCGTTTCTAGAGTCCGTAGGGAAGGAAACCAGATTTTGTGGCAATTGGAACGTGTGGATGGTGAATAGTTGGGATCTGTAGATGGCTTTGTTTATGCTAATGATTTTCGCTTTTAACAACAATTGTTGAACGAACCCGCCCAACCCCACCCATTAGAATTCACATCCACAGATATGACTGCTAGTGGGTAAGAAACCCGACTTTTCAGAAAAGTCGGGTTTCTGGCTGCTTTTCAAGACGATGCTAAATCACTAATACCTTTACCGCAGCCCCAGCCGCGATCGAATTCACCTCCGCAGGTATTACCGCCAAAGCATTACTACCTGCAAGATTAATCAAATTTGCCGAACTGTGACTGCCACCTGCCAGACTGAACTGATACCGCCCATCAATTAATTCCAATTTACCCCACAGATAAGTTTCCCGCTGTCCATCAGCAGTTAAATCCTGACTAGTGATCGCTTCAACCCAAGTTGGTTGCCAAGTAGACTTGGGCAAACCCGCCAGCTTCGCCATTGCTGGCTGTACAAATCGCCAACAGCTCACCAACGCCGAAACTGGATTCCCTGGCAACCCAAAATAAACGATCGAACGAGTATCCCGTTTAAACTTCGCCACAGTTAGCGGCTTACCTGGCTTGATCGCCACCGCCCGTACCCGAATCTCGCCACCCAACTCCGCCAGGATCTCCTCTACATAGTCATAATCGCCCACAGAAACACCCCCAGTCGAAAGGACTAAATCAGCCGAATCGATCGCTTCAGACATCGCAGCGGTCAGTTTTGCTCGATCATCAGGGATAATTCCCAGGCAGATTGGAATGCCCCCAGCCTGTTGGACAAAAGCGGCTAAAGCATACTGATTTGAATCAACAATTTGTCCTGGCTTCAAAGCTTGATCCGGTGTCACCAATTCATTCCCCGTCGAGAGGATGGCCACACGGGGACGACGATAAACCTTGACCTCACTGCATCCAGTCGCCGCCAAAATCGCGATTTCCGCCGGATTCAGTATAGTACCAGCAGCTAATAATAGATCGCCTACCTTTGCGTATTCGCCCCGCTGACGAATAAAAGACCTCGCTGTCGGAGTGATCTGAATTTTGACAAAAGTTTTCTGCACCCGCTGGGTATGCTCCTGCATGACGATCGTATCAGCCCCCGCAGGCACAATCGCTCCTGTAAATATCCGCGCAGCCTCCCCCGATTGAATCTCTCGCTGCGGCTGATACCCCGCTGGAATCTCTTCTACCACTTCCAGCGTAATCGGATGCTTGGGCGTACTCGATCGCACATCACTAAACTTTACCGCATAGCCATCCATAGCTGAATTGTCCCAGTGGGGAAAGTCTACCTGACTAGATATCGACCTCGCCAAAATTCGCCCTGTTGCCAGAGTTAGATCGACTGACTCTGCCTCACTCAGGGGCTGGACTAAGCTGAGGATAGTCTTTTCGGCTTGGGGTACAGAAATCATGTTTAGAAGATTGTCAGAAATTTCGAGGAGATCGTGCCGTATCAATCTGATGTCGATCACATCATCATTGCCAGCAACAGATTCCTAACCTTAGCGTGATTCGATCTACAAATGTTCAACCATTAGATGATGGTGTCCCTCGCAAATCACCAGTCATAACAAAAACTGATAACCCTCATCAGATCCCCAAAAGTGAGAAAACTTTACAAACGTTAACAAAGAAGTTAGATTAAGGACATAGATAAATAAATACCGTTTCCCCGGAAACACAAGCAATCATAAACCAATGACCACAACCTTACAACGCACCCAGAAC
>JANNBD010000405.1:0-12419 GCA_031385105.1 Chamaesiphon sp. OTE_78_metabat_374 | reverse complement strand
CCTTTGATGTTATGGACGATCGTAACCTTGGTATTTTTCTTGCTCAAAGCGACACCTGGCGATCCGGCAGACATGTTTCTGGGTGCGAGAGCATCAGATGCCACTAAAGCAGAATTCATGTTGAATTTATGCAAGAAGCAGCCAATGTTTTGTGTAGAAGAACCGATTTATGTTCAATACTTTCGGTATTTGGGAAATATTCTACAAGGTAATTTTGGTGAATCAATTACTAGTTCTGGTAAAGCAGTAGTTACAGTCATTCAAGAGAATTTTCCAGCAACATTAGAACTTGCCGTTGGCAGTATGGTGATTGCCTTTATTGTTGGCGTTGCAGTTGGGACAATTGGGGCGGCACGTCCAGGTACAAAATCTGAAATTGGCGGTAGATTATTTGGGATAGTCAGTTATTCGTTACCGATTTTTTGGGTGGGGATGCTATTGCAATTAATCTTTGCAGTCCAGTTGCGGATTTTCCCCCTCGGCGGCAGATTTCCCTCAAACCTTACGCCACCAGTAAAAATTACCGGACTGTATACGATCGATAGTCTACTCCACTTCGATCTCCCCAGCTTCTTTGCCTCACTGCATCATCTCGCCCTCCCCTGCCTAACACTAGGCGTATTACTCAGCGGCATCTTCGAGCGAATCGTGCGGGTGAACCTGAAACAGAGCATGAAAGCTGAATATGTCGAAGCAGCTAGAGCCAGAGGCATTCCCGAACGCAAAATTTTGATTACCCATTCGCTTAAGAATGCGATGATTCCGGTGATTACCGTTTTGGGATTAACCACCGCATCCCTGCTTGGCGGTGCGGTGCTGACGGAAGTAACCTTTTCTTGGCCAGGATTGGCCAGTCAACTGTATGAAGCGATCTCTAGTCGTGACTATCCCACTGTACAAGGAATCATGGTCTTTTTCGCTGCGATCGTCGTGATTGCTAGTATTCTGATTGACTTGATTAATGCCTGGATCGATCCACGGATTAAATATTAGGCGTTGCTAAATTGATGTATGAACGAGAGGGTGACGGGTTGACTAGGAGCAACTTTTCAATACAGACTGGTGTATGTAGCCCTCTCCAGATCGAGCTTCGGATGCTCAACCTCGATTAAATTCTTTGTTACAAATCTCTCAGAAGTGGAATTAAGTCTCTGGTTGCATGAACAATCCGTAGAATCTCGAGAATTTCATCATCGTAACGATAAAAGATCAGATACATCTTAAATCCTTTTACAGCCCATTTACGGACGTTGATAATATCGTCTTCTTCACTTTCATATTGTTTTCCCATTCCAGGCATTCGAGCCAAAGCCGCGAAGGTTTGACGGGAAGCATCAAAGAATTGCAAAGCATTATCCTAGTTATTTTGAGCTAGATAATTACAATGTTCGTGAAGATCGAGGGTAGCATCCTCATGAATTAAGATCTGACGATTCATGATTGAGGTGGAAGTTTATCGGTTAAATATTGACGTTGCTGCTCCCACCATTCGTCTGTTGCTTCAACTGTCTGATTCTTCCCAAGTGTGGATTTCAGCAGGGCATTAACTTTCTGTTTAGCCTGACGTTTTTGTTCTTGTTCGACCAACGCAGTTACAAACTCATCAGGAGTACGATATGTACCACTGGAAATCTGTCGATCGATATAATCCTTCACTGCTTCGGGTAAAGCGATCGTGAGATAGGTCATGGGAGGTCATTGGATCGGACTATTTTGATTATAACTTATGCCTTAGTTTCATGGTAGATGTTTCTCTCCATATAGGTTTCAGTCGATCATAACCCGATCAACTCCGGCACGCTACAATGATTGACGAGAGTAGACGGAGAATTAAATTATCAGATCCCGTAAAAAGTAAAAACGATCGTCTTTCCAATTATCTCCTTTCACCCTGCCCAGATAGCCACTCAGCGGTGAAGATAACTCAATCATAATGTGATAGAGTTCCTCTTCTGAATACTTTTGGGAAGGATGGGATAAATCAAAAACCACGTGAAATTTATCGATGCCAACTTCTGCAAAGGTTTGGGACTCTAGATAATTTTTTAATGTTGAGATAATATGGACGAAGTTTTGAATTCTTTGCTCGATCGAATCAATGTATTTATTTACCTTCAGATCTGAATCTGCACCAAAAGGTTCTTGTTTGAGACATTGTTCTAATTCGCGGAGATCGATAGATCCAGGATAACGAGCCTTGAGCTTAACGAGTCGTTGTAGGGTTGTGGGTGTTATCACATTCATTTGGGTTTGCACTGCTGCTTGTTGTGCGTGAGAGGTTAATGAGCCAGCCGCAAAGATAATTTTGACAGATTGATCGAAAACCTCTTTTCCTAAATGGGTAATACCTAAATGGATAAGCTGGGCAGATACGCTATTCGGCACACTTTCATGTTTACTCGCTTTGCATTCTCCCACAAGAGAAAATGGTCGATCGCAATAAATATCGATTCCGCCTGCGCCACCAGTTGCATCGGGATCAAGGCTAGCCTTGATATTATTGAGAGAATTAGTAAATCCTAATTGCAAGAAGCTCCTACGCACTAATTTCTCAAACTCATTACCATCACTAGAATTACCAACATCCTCAATTCTGTCGATCCAATTGCGATCTGTAAAACTCTGATGTTTTTGCGATGGCTGCTCCCATTCTAAAAAGATGCGTAAATCTCGCTCAAATGAATCAATTTGGAGATCGGGATTGGAGACTAGATTGAGCTGCTGTTGTAGAGCCTCTAGCTGTGGATATGGTGATAGGGATAGGCTATTTAATTGCTGTTGACGTTTGGCGAAGATCCGATCGGATATAACTGGCTCAAGCGTATTGACTAGCATCGGCTGTTTCAGCAAGGAGAAATCCCCTACGCGCTCTGGAAGAACTTCGATTTCACCTGGTAAGTGATACACCCTAAGTAGAGCAACAAAAACAAACTTTTTGCTTGTAAAGTGACGATCGAGAATTTCGTCACTCCCAGGAACTATTTGTTGCAATAACTGTAAATCTGTTGTGGTGTCGATACTTTTGCAAGATTCACATCTAGCCCAATAATTGGGATGTTTTACCGTCGATGGTTGTTCGGTAGTCGTGAGCGCGAAAGTTTGCCCAGGCATCATAAATACCCAGGGAAATACCGAGATCGATCGACCTTGAGCTAGCAAATCCAAGCTAACTGAAGATAGGTATAAAGCATTAGCAATTGAATAAGATGAATTAGTCATATTAAATTGCTAATTGTAGACTAGCCTCAGACAACTCAAAGACATTATCTTCAGTCAATGTGGCTGAATCACTTTCTAGACTCAATAGACAATCTTCATCGATCGCATCTACAGGAATTTCACCTGAAGGATCGCTCAAAATCTCCTTAATCAAAGAGTTATTTTCGGCGATTTGTGTTTTTTGAATAAACTCTATAATTTTTGGCTGGCTAAATTCATAGTCTTCATAGGCATCATAAACAGCCCAAATCGCCAACAACGGTTTGATTTCTTCTGGTTTAAATACCACCCATTCGCCGCCCCGATTGGCGATTAAGTCATCCAAAATATTGCGCCCGAGAGTTTTGGGCTTGACATCTTTAGAACGGACTAGACACCCTCTCGTGAAGCTAAATTTATCATACTCTGCCAATCTTTTCATCGCAGCACTAACAAACTTCGTCACCGAATTTTGGACGACACACACACCGATTTTATGCGTTATGCCTGCTTCCTGAGCCACGATCCGAAAATCTAGATAGCCCTTATCGACAGATTTAACTTGGACATCCTGAATATCTTCAACCAAAACTCCATCGATTGTTAGACCTTTCGTAGTTTCAAAAGCCAGTCGCAAAGCTTTTGAAATTAAAAGACTATCATCCATGCGATCTGTGATGATATTTTCTAGAGCCAACATCTGTTCCTGAAAAGCAACTTCAATCCCATGAAATTCATCTACTGGTATAGATATTTTCCAATTGTCAGCGCACCATTTTAAAACTCTCCGAACAATTGGTCTTTCTGTCCCCAATTCACGTAAATCTAGATCGTTAAATGGATATGTAGACGAGGGTGGTGTCAACTCATGTTTGGTATAAAAAGGCTGCAACCAAGCAGAAACAAGTGCAACGATGTCATCACCATTGAGATATTGTAGATCGAATATTTTTTCACCAATGCGATCGATGACTGATTCTGACTGAGGCATTGCTTTGATCGAGTACTGCCAAGTCTGGGGGAATGTAGCCATAATTAAAATGCCACATTTAATTTTGCTATACAAATCTTTTGCTAAAGATGCGACCACTTGTGGCGTAGTCAATCCTTGCGCGTTGGAACTCTTCGGCTCTATTTCATCCAAACAGATAACGATCGTCCGATAGTTGCCAATTAAATCCAGAATTTGCGTCGCCATTGCTAATGCATTGACCTCTTGATTGCCTTCATGGTTCGCTGGTAAATCCATAGCTTCAGCTTGCGATTTTCCTAACGATTTACCTGATAGCCAGTTGACAGCAAACAATTGCTTACTGGGGATCAGCGTCCAAAAAATAGCCTGAACTACATACGGATTGATAATATCTGGCTTAATTTGACAGATTTTAGCTGTCAATCTATCGACTAGATCGGGTGTAGTAGCTAGCTGTCTGGGGAAACTGCCGATCCACCTTTTTGGTTCATGGTTAGCATTGAAAATTTCGTTCAATAACAGAGCCGCTAATTCCTGCCATTGTCTCGCACCAGAACTACCTTCCTGCTGAAGACTCTGCGCCAGAGTAGTCAAAAACATCGAGTTAATCCGATTCAAATCTGCGTAGTCTGTTTCGCTCATATAAACGAAAAAAGCACTACCATCCTGCTTAATCTGCCGCCGCAATCGACTAATCAGGTGACTTTTACCCAAACCTTTTTCGGCGGTGATCGTGATGCCTAGCACATTTCGATCTCCAGCTCTAACTTGCTCGATGCCTTTGAAGATTGCCGCTGAGATATTTCCATTGATCGAAGGAACATCAGGAAATTTAGAAGCCCAAACGTCATGGCTTTTGACAACTAGAGAGCAGTCGAAAGGATTGTGACGTTCGACAAGCTGATGGATATCAGTAATGGGAGATGCGGGATGCTCGGACATTGCTTTGATTTAGGTTACAGGCTGAGATTTAGATGAGAATGACTTGATGTTGCTGATTTTATTTATGTGTCGATCCGTTTGGCATAGCAACGAAGACCGCTGACTTTGGTCATCACAGAATCTTCTAGCTTATCTGGAGCACTATCTTCAACGGTTCCCTCTAGCAGTTGGAGAATACCGTCAGCTTGCATTTTGAGCAGCCATTCATTGAAACTTGTCCGCGTTACTCGATCATCGAGATCCCGCCGAATTCGATAAATCGGGACAAGTTGATCGAAATTAAAGTCCTGATTGAGTCGATCGTAAGCGGCCAACGCCAGCTCTTGAAATTCTCTATAGGTGGAGATTGCGGCTTCCTGGTGATCGTTAGCTAAAGATTGCTGTTGAACATTAGCATTGACCCGAAACCATTTCAGTAACGCATTCGCTGTTTTAGCACCAATCTGAGCCTCAAAATCAAATTTATCTCGCAAGGATGATGCCAGCAACACCTTCCCCTCATCAGTCAATGTTAGGAAGCGACCATCCGGCGAAGTCTTAACGGCTCCAGCTTCTGTCAATCTAGCAGATGCAGTATTAACTGCGGCTGTTTTGCCGCTGAAGCGACTATTTACCAATCCTTTCCGAATATCAGCACCGCCTAGATCCCACAGTGCTAGCAGGAACCTGACCTCAAAGTTTGTAACCATTTTTGACATCCTGCCCTGGGGTATTTTATTCCTGAAGTAAAATATTACTTCTTTGAGTAGTTTACCCACAGAACCAGAAGATATCAACGCCGCGATCGATATTATCCCGAATCTGCAACTCTAAAGATCCCGCTATGTAGCTGACGAAGAATTTAGTGCTATTCAGGTTAAAATTAGAGAAATTGTAGAAATTGTTAAAATTTTTACATAACCTTAACTTCAGGAGAATTATAGTAACTATGAGCCAAAAATCCCTTGTTATCTCCCCATCGATCCTGTCTGCGGACTTTGGCCGTTTAGGTGAAGAAATTCGGGCAGTGGATGCTGCTGGTGCTGACTGGATTCACGTTGATGTCATGGATGGACGGTTTGTACCTAATATTACGATCGGACCAATGATCGTCGAAGCCGTTCGTCCTCATACCAAAAAGATTATCGATGTTCACTTGATGATCGTAGAACCAGAAAAGTATGTGGCTGATTTTGCCAAAGCTGGTGCTGACATTATTTCCGTCCATGCTGAGTACAATGCTTCTGCTCACTTGCATCGGACACTAGGTCAAATCAAAGAACTCGGCAAGCAAGCTGGTGTTGTCCTCAATCCTGGCACACCCCTAGAACTAATCGAGTACGTCCTCGACTTGTGCGATTTGGTGTTGATTATGAGTGTCAACCCTGGTTTTGGTGGTCAAAGCTTTATTCCGAGCGCGGTTGGCAAAGTTGCGAAGTTACGCCAGATGTGTAACGAACGCGGTCTAGATCCGTGGATCGAAGTTGATGGTGGTCTCAAGCCTAATAATAGCTGGCAAGTGATCGAAGCAGGTGCCAATGCGATCGTTGCTGGTTCGGCTGTGTTCAATGCACCTGACTACGCTGAAGCAATCAAAGGTGTTCGCAATAGCAAACGTCCAGAATTAGCAACGGTTTAATTGCTAGTTGATAGCCAGTCAGTACGATTCGGTCAGCCAGCGACTAAAGTCGCCGCTAGTGATGCAAAGTCTGCCTACGCAGACTAAAACTGCAACAGATAATTTAACCGAACCGTGTTGACTGACCACTAGCTATGAGTTTCAGAGACTATGTTCAATTAGAAAGACGGTTAGAGACTATGCTCTAACCGTCTTTTTGAATTTTCCCTAGAATTTGATCGTCTAATCCTCATCAGCACCAGTACCAGTACCGCGAGCACTGGTTTGGATGTAGAGAATGAGCAAGAAAATCGTTGGTACCAAGACAAATAGTAGGCTGGCGACAAAGCCCAAATCATTGGTTTGCATTACTGTAATTCCTATAAATTATTTTTATTAGTAGTCCTATCAGGATATCATTTTGCGCCAGCATTATGAAGCGATCGATCAGGGCTTCGTATTTACAGATACTGGGCCATTGACGATCGTTTGGCAAGCTAGGCGATGGCTATCTGGTCTTTTTGCCAACTTTTTATTTTCAAAATCAGTGCGCGGGGACAGATTCTCCATCCCTTCGACAATCTCAACTCTACAGAGACCACATTGTCCATAGCCACCGCAGTTCATTAGCTTACCTTTGAACGTATAGATATCAATCTGGTTTTGGACAGCCTTCTCGCGCAGATTTGACCCCTGTGCGACAACAATCTCTTTGTCCTCTTTGATAAACTTAATCGCACTCATCTCAATAACCCCAAAATTAAATTATGACATATTAAGGATTATTAAGATTTAGGCTTTAGGCTTTAGAGATTAGGCTTTGGGGATCGGTACAGGTTTAAGCATATACTTTCTTCCCCTAAAGCCCAAAGCCCAAAGCCTATTCCCGCAACACGGTAGCCGTTCGCAGCGTTGACAGAGAGCGATTGTAGCTAATAATCGCGGTGATCCGGTTGCCACGGGCACGAGCGAGTTCAGTTTGGGCTTGGATTACGTCAGTTTGGGTGCCGACACCAGCTTGAAAGCGGAGTCGAGCTAGTTTGAGACTTTCTTCGGCTTGCTTGAGGGCTTGGGTGGAAGTGATGATGTTTTTCTTGTTGGTGCCGAGACTATTAAATGCTTGCTCGATTTCAAATCGAATTTGATTGCGGGTGGTAGTAAATTGATTTTCGGCGATTTCTTGATTGACTTTTTCCTGATTGGAACGGGATCCGGCAGCACCACCATCCCCAAAATTCCAGTTTAGTCGGGCACCCGCGCTGTAATTATCCTGAAGCGGGTTTGTACCGCTAATCGTTTTGCCGAGGGTATAGTTGGCAAATAGGGAAACTTGAGCAGAATCAGCCGCAGACGCAATCAGTTGTTGTTGCTCGCTGACACTGCGGCGCACTAGCTGCTGCTTGAGTTCTGGGCGATTTTTGAAGGCGACAACCAAGCTGTCTTCCAGAGAATAGTTCCAGGTACCTAGCTCTTTGACGGCATCAGCCGCTTTGTACTCGGTATTTTCGTTGACACTGAGGAGTTGAGCGATCTTCTTCTGGGATGTTTGCTGTTGCCCTTGAGATCTGGTTAGATCTTGGTTGGCGGTAGCTAGTTGGACTTGGGCGCGGAGGATGTCAAATTTGGTGCCGACACCTGCTTTTTCCTGAAGTTGAGCGTCGCTCAAACTGCGGGTAGCGTCAATAACAGCAGCATTGTTGATGATCACGGCGGAGCCTGCTTCTTGCAAGTCATAGTAGGCGGTGAGGACATCACCTCTGAGCTTTTGTTCGACTCTGAGTAGATCCAATCGATCGAAGTTTACCTGTTCTTGAGCCGCACGGATCCGACCAGTATCTCTGCCAGCATTTGCCAGACTATAGGTAGCTTCAACTGTGCCCTGAATATCTGTAGAGCTGCTATTGCCAACTCTGGCAGCCTCTCCAATCAGTAGGGGCGAACCCTGAGTCCTGAGCGCGCTTGTCAGTCCAACTTGGATGGCTTGGGCAGCTTGAGCCTCACTTACGCCAGATTGACTGCGGGTGATCGTCAGGCGAGCAGCTTGGACTTCGCGATTGTTGCGGAAGGCAATGTCGAGGGTTTCCTGAAGCGTCAGAGCTTTGCTATCGGTAATCTGAACTTCTGCACCTGTTTTGGGAAAATCTAGTCTATTTTTGAGTGTTTCGGTGCTATTGGGTGTGGGAGCTGGTGGTGCGGGTGGTGGCGGGGTTTGAGCGATTTTCGGAACGAGACGCTTTGAGATCGAGTCTAACCTGACTTTAGCAGTGGTGGTCTGAAACTTCACTGATTTGGGTCTAGCTTGACGATTTGCAGTGAGTTCTAAGCTTTGACGGATACCTGCAAAATCTAGTGATTTTGAGTGAGCAACTTCGATTCGTCCTAATCCAGTTAAACTCAACGCAATCACGGCACAAATGGCTTGAAATTTGGTCTTTGCCTGGTGATTTTTTCGCAGCAATACACCACCAAAGCGGCGATGATTGCCAACGAGATCGATGCGTTGATTGAGTGTATGGACTAGTTTGATTAGAGTTAGCATATGTGGATTACTAGTTAAACAAGAGAGAGCGAAGTTGTCCAGCGTAT
Source organism: Chamaesiphon sp. OTE_78_metabat_374 (assembly GCA_031385105.1). Taxonomy (GTDB): domain Bacteria; phylum Cyanobacteriota; class Cyanobacteriia; order Cyanobacteriales; family Chamaesiphonaceae; genus Chamaesiphon. Next base: position 3,123 of record JANNBD010000405.1, on the reverse strand, counting down.
AAAGTCGCCGCTGATGATGAAAAGTCCACCTGTCTTGAAAAGGTGCTTTACTTGGGAAACCCCAAGACCGCACTTTTCGCTACGCGGACTAATTTGTTTGACTGTTGATCTGGCGTGCGCTTACAGTTTTGAGGTTTGAACTGCTGGAATCCTCTACTGATTGAGCTGATGGCGATAAATTGCCTTTACATTACATTATTACCGATCCGAATTTCAATCGATTTCCCAAAGGGAAGGCTCCGCCAACGCACTAACTCTATTTTCACCTAATTTTTCGAGAAAGTCGCTAATACCATTAACTGGAATCAGGGGAATTTGGAGTTTTTGGGCTAATTCACTGACTGTTACGTCATCGAGAAACTTGGCTTCATCATGTTTGAGCATAACACTGGGGATGAGAACTCGATCGCCCAAATCTCTGCCTGGTAGCTCATGGAGTAAATCTTGTCCGGTCAATAAGCCTGTTACAGTCATCTGTTGCCCCCAATATTGGCTAGCAATAGCGACCAAATTCACTGTCAGACCTGGTACGTTATTTAGCTGGTTAACGATCGGTTGGAAGGCATTTTCGACAGCATTACCGACCACCCAGGTACAGGTATGGGGTGGACTAATTTCGGTAACGTCCCAATCGGCGATCTCTTCGGCAAATTCATCGAGGAAGCGACGAATCGAACCGACTCCATTTCCCAATTGGGGATAGTCTTCGTAATATTCACTGGGGGGTAATTCGAGTCCAGCGATGAGATACCATTCATCAGCCAGCCAGACAAAGGTAGATCCGAATTGCTGTTTAAATTCCTGTTGCAAGCTCTCAACTTGAGCGATGATTTCTCTGGCAATTTCTGGCGTGACAGGGGCAAGTTCAGTCAGGTTGGGACGAAATCTGGTTAAACCTACAGGTACGACTGCGGCGGAAGCTACAGCGGGGGTATCGCCATGATGAAAACTTGCTAAATCGCGGATAGTTCGATCGAGATGCGCTCCATCATTAATCCCTGGACACAATACCACCTGAGCGTGAATTTCCAGTCGCTGGGACTGAAACCAGGCTAACTGCTTCATGATTTCGCCTGCTCGTTGATTCTTGAGCAATTGCGATCGAATCTCCGGTTCGGTAGCATGGACGGAAACATACAGTGGGGACAGCCGCATCTGAGCAATCCGATCCCATTCTTTGGTCGTGAGATTAGTTAATGTCAGATAGCTACCATACAAAAAACTCAGCCGATAATCATCATCTTTGAAATACAAAGATTCTCGCTTGCCTGGAGGTTGTTGATCGATAAAACAGAATGGACATTTGTTGTTACACTGGATTAGCCCATCAAATAAAGCCGACTCAAATTCTAGACCCAAATCTTCGTCATAATCCTTCTCAATCTCGACCTGATGTACTTTGCCCTTGGCATATAGTACTTCTAAATTCAGCACCTCATCAGAGCACAAAAATTGATAATCAATTAGATCCCGTGGTTTTTGACCATTGATTTTTACTAATTTGTCGCCAGCACTGAATCCAACCTCTGATGCGATCGAATCGGGAATAACTCCAGTAATTACAGCCGGACGAATCGCATTTTCACTCATGACTGGAGATAGAAGATAAAATCTTAAATTGATAACTACTAACATTTTGACAGCTTCTGGGTCAACAAGCCACCCCGATGGTGAATCGTGACTGTTTATTGTTTAGGTGGGAAGAGAGTGATTCTGGCAATCGTCATAATTACTCCAAGGAGAATCGAGAGATAATAGATATATCAACCTCTCCACGATCGATTTATGTCACCTCTTCTCAAAGGTCAGGGATTACCACCATTTCCAGATATTACGCCAGAACAGGTCGTTCCAGCCATTACCGAACTCCTCGCCGAAGCCAACGCCAATCTCACCCAGCTTGAAGCTAATATTATCCCCACCTGGACGGGATTGGTTGAGCCACTCGACAGGTTGAGTGAGCGAATCGAGTGGAGCTGGGGGATTGTCGGGCATCTGATGGGTGTCCAAAATAGTCCCGAACTCCGTGCTGCTTACGAAGAAATGCAGCCACAGCTAGTCGAATTTTCTTCACGGACGGGACAAAGTAGAGCGATTTATCAGGGCTATAAAGCGATTCAAGCTAGCCCCGAATTTGCGACCTTTGATGTGGCTCAACAGCGGATTATCGTCGCGGCAATCCGCAGCATGGAGCTAGCAGGAGTAGGCTTAGATGGTGCGCCCAAAGAGCGATTTAATGAGATTAAGTCAGAACTAGCGAAAATTTCCACTAAGTTCTCCAATAATGTCCTCGATGCTACTAAAGCGTATAGTCTCATCCTAACTAAGCCAGAGGAAATCGCCGGACTACCAGCCAGTCTGCTCGGACAAGCCGCTCAGTCAGCCAGAGCCGCCGGACATGAAGCCGCGACCCCCACTGATGGCCCCTGGGTGATTACCCTGGACGCGCCAAGTTATGGCCCCTTTATGCAGCACAGCCAACGCCGCGACTTCCGCGAACAAGTCTACAAAGCCGTTGTCAGTCGAGCCTCATCTGGGGACTATGATAATCTGGGGAATATCGATCGCATCCTCGAACTCCGCCGCGAGATGTCGAATATTCTTGGCTTTGCCAACTATGCTGAACGCAGCCTCGCTAGCAAGATGGCTCCTGATGTCGCTGCCGTCGAAACTCTACTCGAATCCCTCCGCAGTGCCAGTTTTGAAGCAGCCAAACAGGATGTCGAAGATCTCCGTGTCTTTGCCGTTTCCAAAGGTGCCGCCGAAGCCAACGATCTCAAGCACTGGGATATGGCTTATTGGTCAGAACGCTTACGGGAAGCTAAGTTTGATTTTAATGCCGAAGAACTACGCCCCTACTTCCCCTTGGAGCAAGTACTCTCAGGCTTATTTAACCTTGCCCACAAGCTGTTTGGCATCACCATCACCGCTGCGGATGGACAAGCACCAATTTGGAATCCTGATGTCCGCTACTTCCAAGTCGCCAACGAGCAGCAGCAACCAATCGCCTACTTCTACCTCGATGCCTACAGCCGCCCCGCCGAAAAACGCGGTGGAGCATGGATGGATGTTTGCATCAGTCGCGCCAAAATCACCGATGAAGCTGGCTCCACCATCCGGTTG
>JANNBD010000235.1:0-3137 GCA_031385105.1 Chamaesiphon sp. OTE_78_metabat_374 | reverse complement strand
TTAATTTCTTGATCGCCGCTCGATCGGTTACAAGTTGATGGGGTAAAATCAGTTCGGCATCATCGTCATAAATTACCACCGAGAGATAATCTTCAGGTGTCAGCTTATCTACTAATTGTTGTGCTGCCTTGATTGCATAGCGCAACGGTGTACCACCCATCGAACCAGATCGATCGATCGCCAAGCTCAGATTTAGCGGTCTCCGAGTCGCGATCGTACCACCTGCTGCGGCATTAAAATCAATCAGTAAATCCAGCGAAACCGACTCCCCAACAGGAATAATCGGCTGACTCAGAGCATAAGTAACTTGCATATCTAGTTGCAATTTTGGCGATCGGTGTATGTCCTAGTATGCCCACAGATTTAGGAATTTAATTCATAATCAGTACAGACAATTAAGCCAGAGATCAGCTCCTGCAAAATATCTTCTGACACTTGCCCTAACCGTTTCACAAATCTATCTGTTGAAAGGCTGCGAACTTGGAACACATTCGCCGCTGAATCTCGCTCTAGCCCATGATCTGGATTAGCATTGATTCTTACCATAAAAGGGCGATCGCTAAATTTATCCTGCCAACTTGTAATCGGAATCGCAATTCGCAGAGGCATAGGTGCGAACAGATCGGAACTGATAATGACAATGGGGCGAGTCTTCTGAATTTCTTGTCCTCTAGTAGGATTGAGTTCTACTAACCAAATTTCACCGCGCTTTGCGCTAATCATGCTCGATCTCCCAATCTACAGTATCCAGAACAGAGAATTCTGTTAATTCTGGATCTGTGCAGAAATCTATGGCGGTTGCCGCAATAGCAGCTTGAAGATGTTGATGTCTTTCTTTGACTGGAAGTTTGGCAAGTTGTTGGAGGGATAAAACAGATCCTGTCGCAGGGGCAAATTTCTGGCGCAGAAACTCAGTAAAATTTAAAACTTCCTGCTGTTGGGTCGAAGATAACTGTCTGAGATTATCAATGATGACTTGCTCATAGTCGTTGCTGGAACCTCTATCTTGGAGAATTTTCGGTTGCATGGCTAACTCTCGAATGTCTATAGCAACTATTTTAGTGAAAAAATAATCGATCGAACATGTATTTGTTCGATCGATTATTAAATCATTTCTAGAAAATACTAAGCATCATCTAATGCAGCAATTCCAGGTAGAATTTTGCCTTCGAGCAATTCTAATGAAGCACCACCACCCGTAGAAATGTGGCTCATTTGGTCTGCTAGATTAGCTTTCTCGACAGCCGCAACCGAGTCACCACCTCCGATAATTGTGATTGCGCCAGTTTTGGAAATCTGCGCCAAAGTATCTGCGACAGCAAACGTACCAGCAGCGAACTTGTCCATTTCAAATACACCCATTGGGCCATTCCAAATCACAGTTTTACAATCAGCTAATGCTGCTTGGAACACTTTAATCGAATCAGGACCGATATCTAAGCCCATCCAACCATCAGGGATGTTGTTGACATTGACGATTTGAACATTTGCATCAGCCGCAAATTTATCAGCGACAACGACATCAGTAGGTAATAAAAATTCAACGCCTTTTTCTTTGGCTTTGGCCTCTAGTGCGCGAGCTAAGTCTAATTTGTCGTCTTCAACTAGTGAATTACCAACACTCAAACCGCGTGCTTTATAGAATGTGAAAATCATTCCACCACCGAGGAATAATTTATCGCATTTATCAAGTAGGGTTTCGATTACGCCGATTTTACTAGATACTTTGGAACCACCAACGATCGCCGCTAATGGAGCTTGAGGCTTTTCGATCGCATTTTGAAGATATTCCAATTCTTTCTCGATCAAGTAACCAGCAACGGAAGGGCTGAGGTACTTAGTTACTCCTTCCGTTGAAGCGTGGGCACGGTGAGCGGTACCGAAAGCATCGTTAACGTACAAATCAGCATTTGCTGCTAATTTCTTGGCAAATTCTGGATCGTTTTTTTCTTCTTCGGGATAGAACCGAACGTTTTCGAGCAGTGCAACTTGTCCATTTGCCATTGCCGCGATTTGTCCTGCAACTACATCGCCGATGCAGTCATCGCATTTGACCACAGTTTGCCCTAGTAGCTCCGACAACCGCTTGGCAACAGGCGTGAGACGCAATTTCTCATCTACACCTTTTGGACGACCAAAGTGGCTGCTGAGGATGACTTTAGCACCTTTGCTGGTTAGGTCTTTGATCGTAGGCAGAGCGGCGCGAATCCGGGTATCGTCAGTGATATTTCCGGCATCATCTACAGGCACGTTAAAATCAGCACGGACGAGGACGCGCTTTCCGGTGAGGTCAGCAGCGGACAAACTGGCGATGGACTTCTTAGACACTGGTTATACTCCTTAAAACGATGGTTAATCTTTGTTTTGATATAAAAGCTGAGAAAAATTAGTAATACTGATGTCTGCTGTATTAAAGACAACATTTTGCTCTGCCGTCCTTAATTCTACCGGAAAACCCGTGTAGATTTGTTACCAATTTTCATCAAGTTGGTATGAGAGATTGAAGATGAGATAATGGGATGATAAACACTACAGCTATTTAGTCTTGCGTATATGTTTAACAAAATTCTATTTCCGCTCGATCGCAGTCGTGAAGCCCAAGAAGCGATTGCTGTCGCGATCGATCTAGTCCAGAAGTATCAAAGTAAACTGATCCTATTGTCTGTAGTTGAGACTCCAGATCTGGCGGCGGAAGTCAGTGACGATCCGGTGATGCAATCGCCAGAAGCGATCGATCAACTCCTTCATTCTGCTCAAGCGATATTTGCCAAGCGCGGGATTCAAGCTGAGATCTTACAACGTGAGGGTAAACCCGCGTTTACGATTTGTGATGTTGCCGACGAACTCAATGTCAATCTGATTGTGATGGGTAGTAGCGGCATTGGATTGGATGTCGAGCATACTGCTGAAAGTGTCGCTAGTCGGGTGATTAATCTTGCGCCATGTCCGGTATTGATCGTGCCTTAGGAAGGCTTTAGGCTTTAGGGTTTAGGCGTTGGGTTATTGAAATATATTAAGAAAATTAAAGTAAAATCGATATTTGTCACTCGATCGTAACGGAGCATAACTATCTCTAAAGAACTGTAAAGCAATCTGTAAATACTCATTTTTATTAGCCTAATAATGTAGAAATCACA
>JANNBD010000205.1:0-3277 GCA_031385105.1 Chamaesiphon sp. OTE_78_metabat_374 | reverse complement strand
GCAGACAGCCCAACAAAAAGAGGGAAATGAAGACTTTGGGCAGGTATTTTCTGCTGACGATCTCGATCGAACCCTGTTCACGCTCCAAACTCAACCCGTTGGCGTAGACTTCTCGCCCCTCCCAGGTTTAACCGTGCGGTTTATTCATGCTGGACACATCGTCGGCGCAGCCTGTATCTACATGAAATACGGCAATCGATCGATCCTCTATACAGGCGATTACAATACCACCAGCAGCCGCACCGCCGAGGGGCTGAAACTCGCCGATTTACCCGAAGCCGACATCCTGATCACCGAATCTACCTACGGTGCAGATACCCACCCCTCCCGCCGCAGCCAAGAGAGCGATTTGATTAAGGCGATCGTCGAAGTCGTCGCCGCAGGTGGTAACGTGTTAATACCCGCCTTCGCCCTCGGACGCGCCCAGGAAATCATCCTCGCGATCCGCACCAGTGCCCTATTCCATAGCGTCAACGTCCCCGTCTACGTCGATGGCTTAGTCCGCGAAGTCACCGACTTATTCCAAAATCAACTCGACTTACTCCCCGCCGCCGTCAAGAACTTCGCCAAAACCCAGTCCCCCTTCTTCAGCGAGAAATCCTCACCGCGAATCATCTCGATCGGATCGCCCAAAGAACGTCCCCTCGCGATCGCCCATCCCTCAGTAATTATCGCCAGTTCCGGTATGTTGACAGGTGGAGCCAGCATCGGCTACGCTAAAATCCTATTAGAACGGGAAAGTGCGGCAATTTTCATATCCGGCTATACCGACGAAGAATCCCCAGGACGCTTTCTCCAAAGCCTAGAGCCAGAGGCTGAAATCGAACTAGACGGTACCCCGCTCACAGTCAGAGCTAAGATTCAACGATTCAATCTGTCCGCTCATGCCGATCGAGTCGGAATTACCCAAGTCATCCACCGCGTCAATCCCCAACACCTAATCCTAATTCACGGCTCTAAATCCGCCCTTCACGAACTCTCCAAAGCTGGCGATTTGCGCGATAAATATTGGATCCACATCCCCGAAGTCGGCGATACCATTACCTTTGGCGAAGCACCCGAACACCTCTCCAAAGCTCAAGTAGCCAGAGTAGACGCGGGACAAGAATTTGAACTGGAAATCGAAGCCGAATTCGATGGTGCATGGCTCCGCATCGCCGATAGCGTCCTCGAAGATCCCCGTTGGCAACATTTAGCGGCGACAGGATTATTATCAGCAAAATGGACAAGAGGCGGATTGATGCTCAAACCCGCCAGTCACAAATCCTTTGCAGTTGATTCGGCGGTTTTAAGTGGGCTGGACTGTTGCGCTGTCTGTGAGTTTTTCGATGGTTATCTCTGTCGCGGGGAGGAGAGTCCCCTGTACAAGCGCGATGTCGATCCAGCGGCGAAATGTCCAGCGTTTGTCCGTCAAGTTGTGGCGGTTGAATCGATTGTTAATGGTGAAGAATCTTTGGTGAAGCCTTCGACTGAGGAAATCGATCTGGATCTGGATCTAGAAGAAGATAAGTTGAATGATTGAATTGGGTGGATTCGATTACCTCAGGTACGCTATGCGATCGAGAACTTCATTTAGAAGTTAATGTTAAACTAGATTTAAGCTAAAACAATACCTGAAGCTATATGAGATATATCGAAGTACCAGGAGAAATAGATGGGAATAATCGACTAATCCTTCATGAGTCACTAAAGGAGATAAAGCCGCAGCAGGTTGAAATTGATATTGTATTTTGTGATGATGACGAAGAAGATTATCGAGAACCAACAAAAGCTGAGATTCTTGAGGATATTGTTGAGAGCTTACACGAATATTCAAGAGGTGAGTGTACCCCAGTATCAGAGATGTGGGATGATATTAAGATTAAAACTACAGGAGAAATTAATGAAGAAGGGCAACTTATCCTCGATCGACCACTGAGAGAGACTAAACCTCAATCTGTTGATGTTGTGATGTGGTTTATTAAAGATGATAAATCTCCAAATAAATTCGATGAATTTGATGAAAATAGCTATGAGCAGCATATGACTTTTGTAAAAGAACTCAGCGAAGCTAGAAGATAGTCCATGCAGGATAAAATACCGCTAATCAAGGTTTACGAGAGTATTTCATATAAAAAAGAGCTGAAAAAGCTTAACAAAAGATATCGTTCGATTGACAGAGACATAAAGCCTCTAATTCAACAATTAGAAGCTGGTGAAACTCCAGGAGATAGAATTGCTGAAAATAAATATCCAGTCTATAAGGTTAGAATACCCAATAGCGATACCCGAAAAGGAAAAAGTGGTGGTTATCGGGTTATATACTATACGATAACGCCTGAATCAATATTACTGACGACTATTTATTCTAAATCAGACAGAGGGACTATTAGTAATAAAGAGATGGAAGATCTAATCGGGCAATACGAACTAGAAATAGAGCAACGAGAAACAGAAGTTATCGAGATAGATTCAGAAGATAGCGACGCACTGATTTAATTAGATCGATTACCTTTAGCTTAGATTACAAACAAATCATGCAGCTTTTGGGCGGTCGAGATCGAAAATAGTTGCCGATTAGTGATTATGAGGACTAAAGATATTCGGCAAATAACTAACGATCAATAATATTATGAACTGGCTTGCTCACATCTTACTTTCAGAACGAAACGTTGAGAATCGATTAGGTAATTTATTAGGAGATCTAGTGAAAGGCAAAGATCTAGATGGACTAGCTCGTTGGCGGTAGCGGAGCGTTTGCCCGTGCCTCCGGCAGGCTAACGCCAAGAGCAATAGCCTACCGGAGATAATCGAATCCCACTGCCTGATAATGATTGGCTTCATATCGCTGAATTTGTTGCTCTTTAATCCCGATCGTATCTGCTAATTCTCCTTGAGTCATTCCGGCAGATATTCTCGCCTTAGTTAATGCAATTGATAGTTCTGATCAACGATCGATCCTCAGCTCATAGCAAGACTAAAATTAGCGCAAAGATTTAATAGACGCTGCCGATCGATAACTCGTCCCATAAATTTGGCAGAAACTCGATCGATATCCTCAGATCTACACTTTACTAGTCTTTCCATCTTACTACGAGACATTGCCGTTACTTTCTAGATCTATTTCAGGAATGTAAACTTACCATTAGTTCCGTCGGCATCCATTTTTACTTGAGCCACATAGAAATCGGTTTGGACAATCTCACCTGTCGGTGTAAACGAGATTTCACCCAGAGGCGTACTATATTTACCAGCTAGCAATTGTTTATTCAATCCGGCGCGTAACTCAGCAATTGGT
>JANNBD010000397.1:0-3408 GCA_031385105.1 Chamaesiphon sp. OTE_78_metabat_374 | reverse complement strand
AAAAGGCTGGAATACTATCGTGGGCTTCCAAACCCGCAACCCGATTCACCGCGCCCATGAATATATCCAAAAGTGTGCGATGGAAACCGTTGATGGACTATTCCTCCATCCCCTAGTTGGCGCAACCAAAGAAGATGATATTCCCGCCGATGTGCGGATGCGCTGCTATGAAATCATCCTCGAACATTACTATCCTGCCGATCGAGTCATTCTCGGTATCAACCCCGCCGCAATGCGCTATGCTGGGCCACGGGAAGCGATCTTCCACGCCTTAATTCGCAAAAATTACGGTTGCACCCATTTTATCGTCGGTCGCGACCATGCAGGCGTTGGCGACTACTATGGCACCTATGATGCCCAACATATTTTCAGTGAGTTTGAGCCAGGTGAACTAGGGATCACACCGATGATGTTTGAGCACGCTTTTTACTGCAAAGTTACCAAATCGATGGCAACTACCAAAACTAGTCCCAGTACCCCCGAACAACGAGTGCATCTTTCGGGTACTAAGGTGCGAGACTTACTCCGCCAAGGCGAACTACCACCACCAGAATTTTCACGCCCTGAAGTTGCTGCCGAACTGATTAGTGCAATGAAAGGAAACAAATAAGCTGTAACAACCAACTAATCACTCCAAATTTATGAAGATCAAATTTTCGATTCCAACCGTAGTCATCACCGCATTCTTGGTATTGTCTCATAGCGCGATCGCCAGTGCCGAAGTTTACAAAACTAGTAAAGGTCAAGTTGTCGTCACAGGTTTAACTGTTAAACAAAGTTATCCAGTTCAGGTTGTCAATGCTAAAAATAAGCCAAAGACACTCAAGAACAAAGAAGCAAATACTTGCGGTGTAGTCACTGTCGATAATGCTGTTACCTATAAATCATTGATTGTCGGTACCGAAAAGATCGATCCTGCCACATTAAGCACAAAGGAACATCCTCGCTGTAACGGTAGCAAAAAGACTGCCACTGCTCCTAAGAAAAAGGTCACTGTGAAAGCTCCCACAGGTACAATGACAGTCCCTTCATCGACAACAGTTCCTGCTGCTGTTCCTTCGGTGACACCAGTGCCTCGGTAATCTCGTGGATGCGAACGACAAATCGGTAGGGGCGGGTTTATGCTAATAATTATCGTTCAATATCTAGAAATACTGAACGAACCCGCCCAACCCCACTAGCCAACATCGATTGGGTATCAATTAATTGGATTCGTTGATGATGACGATATTCGTATTACTAGTGGGGTTGGGCGGGTTTGTACGATAGTTATCGTTACACTCGAAATTATTAGCATAAACCCGCCCCTACAGATCCTTGTAGCTATCCCAAGATCGATAGCTGCTCACCGCCATCATTCCCGCCTTTCAAGCCCAAATGCTTCCGCGCCGCCATCGTCACTACCCGCCCCCGTGGAGTCCGTTGCAGATAGCCGATTTGTAATAAATAAGGCTCATACACCTCCTCAATCGTATGACTATCCTCACCTGTAGATGCCGCCAAAGCTTCTAGCCCTACAGGTCCCCCATTAAACTGCTCCGCCATCGTCGTCAACAATAATCGATCGACCCAATCCAATCCCAGCGGATCTACATTATAAATCTCCATTGCCGCACTCGCGATCGGCTCATCAATAGTAGGATGCCCCTTAACCTGGGCGTAGTCCCTCACTCGCTTAAGTAATCGATTGGCAATCCGTGGCGTGCCTCGCGCCCTTCTAGCCACCTCTGCGGCACCTTCGGCAGTCACCGACACATTCAAGATTTCCGCTGTCCGCTGCACAATCAAAGTCAGGTCATCTATCTCATAAAATCTTAGCTTCTGGACTAGCCCAAATCGATCGCGTAATGGAGCTGTCAGCGAACCCACCTTCGTCGTCGCCCCTACTAGCGTAAATCTGGGCAGCGGAATACTCCGAATTTTGGCAGTAGTTCCCTTACCCACCGTAATATCCAGCCGAAAATCCTCCATCGCCGGATAGAGAATTTCCTCCGTCATCCTCGGCAACCGATGAATCTCATCAATAAATAACACATCCCCAGGCTGCAACCCCATCAAAATTCCGACAATATCACGGGGACGTTCCAACGCTGGAGCCGCAGTAATCTTGCAATTTACGCCCATTTCTGTCGCCAGAATTAAGGACATCGTAGTTTTTCCTAATCCAGGCGGGCCATATAGTAACAAATGATCTAGGGATTCCCCCCGTACCTTCGCCGCTTGAATGGCAATATCCAGCACGCCTTTCAGCTCTTTCTGACCGATATATTCCTGAATACTACTCGGTCGGAGACTGTCTTCCTGAATCTTTTCTTCAGGGTTAGTAACCTCCGCTTGCAATAGCTCTGGATCAATAGCTGCCAGTGCTTCTACTTCAGCAATCACCGCTGGCTTGGGAGTCTGCTTCTTCCTTGCTTTAGGTGGCTGTTCGGCATCGTCGGCTGGCTGCTTGGAAGAGATAATTGCCATATCAGAGGGAAGATGCGTGATTGATCACAATTTAACGCAAGATGCGACCAAATAAAATAAGGGGCGTTGCCTCATACCTTAAATTAGCAACGCAAAATAAGGGACAGAACATTAGCTCCATCCCTTATTTTAATTATTCACCAACAATCAAAAATTAACCGCGACCGCTTGGTGCGTTATTTCTGGTTGGAGCTTGCTCAGGTGCGATGGGCGCACTCATAATTGGGCTTGCTTTACAAGGACAACCGATGCCGCCGCCAGCGATGACGAGGAATTGATTGAAGTCACTTTTCTTGCCAGAGACACCATCGTTCCAGGCAATCTTGACACCTTGAGTGCCCAGCGCGGTAGCATCGTTATCAAATCTAGCTAGCTGTGCGCCGCCATTTTTGTCTGGAGCAGAGTAAACAGTTGTCGCTGGTTTACCTTTAGCAGATGACTCTAGGTAAAGCGCGTATGGAGTGCCAGACTTGAACGTAAATTCAGCAAATGGTTTTCTAACTGATTTACCCGCAGTACCTGTAAAGTTCTTGCCTGGTTTGTCTGTTGCGCGAGTTTCGCTAATTAGAGGTGTTTTTTCGCCAGTTGCAGTGTTGATTACGCCAAATGTGGACTGAGCCGCATTGTTGGAACTCAAAAACTGAAACTCAACGATCGTATCTCGATCGAATTGTACAGCTTGGTTGTTAAATTGCTCGGCTGCATTAGCAGACTGCACCATCGTACCAAAAGCTGCGGTCGCGATCGCGCCACAGCCGACTAACAAGTTACGGAATTTAGCTACTTGTGCCATTTTCTATTAATCCTAATTTTAATAACTATATCAAGGGTGAAGGAAAGGGCGACTCTAAATTTATCGCCCCATAATCAAATCCGAGGTCGGATTATTTTACTCAATTCCCTACCAAATTGTCAGATCAGCACCAGAACTGACAGAAT
>JANNBD010000396.1:0-6493 GCA_031385105.1 Chamaesiphon sp. OTE_78_metabat_374 | reverse complement strand
AATCGATCCAGCTCTGCCAATCGCTGACGACAGACTTGCAATTGGGCGATACTTTTACCAACATCTCCCGCAGTAGCTAAAATCTCGACTAGCTCTCGATCTTGCTTAATTACGAGAGCTAATTCTGCTTGACTTTTACCTAAACTTAATTGCAATTCTTGGGTTTGACGATCCAATTGTTGCTGTAATTTTTGGCGATTAGCTTGGGCTTGACGATCGGCATCAAACTTACGCTCTAATAGTTCTAATTGCTGCTGTAAATCGAGATATACTTGATAGTCTAAGCTAATTTGATCGGCACGATTTAACAGCTCATCTAACCGATTTTTATCCGTAGTGGCAGTTAGTAGATCCGCTTGAATTTGAGCCGCAGCTTGGGTTAATTCTCGATCGCGTTTTTGCTCCCAATTTAACTGCTGTTGCCAGGTTTCTCGCTGCCTGAGCACTACTTTAAAGCCTTCTAGCTCTTTTTCTTCCACAACTTGAATCTGCTGTAACCTGTCGATCTCAATCTTCAATTCATCTCGCTGCTGGGTAATCTCATCTATCGTGGTGAGTTGCACTCGATCTCCCGCCAAGCTATCCGTCAATACTTCCGCTTGCAGCTTGTATTGCTTTGCTGATTCCTTAGCTCGATCGGCTAATTGCTCATAGCGATCGAGCTTCAATAAATCTGCTAAAATCTGCTTGCGATCGGCTGGCTTCTTGAGCATAAACTCATCAGCTTTTCCCTGGCGCAAATAAGCCGAGTTCACAAAAGTATCGTAGTCAATTTTGAGATACTGATCGATTAATACCTGAGTCGAGCGGATCCCCCGCTGCGTCAACGTGCGGAATCCATCCCCACTCGTCTCGATCTGAAACTCCAGATTCCCACTCCCATCCCGCTGCCGACTGCGAATAATCCGATAGGTTTCACTGTGCATCTGGAACGTGAAATCCACCCGCGCATCCATCGCCCCCGTACTAATTGCATCATCCTCGCTCACCGCCCGACATTTGCCCCAAATCGCCCAAGTAATCCCCTCTAATAGCGATGATTTGCCAGCACCATTCGCACCGCAAATACAGGCAGTATGCAAGCCAGAGAAGTCTAAACTAGCTTCCGTGTAACTGAGGAAGTTTTTGAGTGATAGCTGGAGTGGGATCATAATGTGGGAGCGTAGGAGTACAGGGGCGTGGGAGCATGGGGCATCGCAGAAGGGATAAATTTGTGTTTCTCTTTCCCCATCCTCGGTATTGCGTAGGGTGGGCACTGCCCACCAGCTAGATTCTAGGCGATCTCTATCTAACTAACATCTCTAGATACATACGAAATTAGAACAAACTCAGTTCAACTATTTTAGTAGTTCTACCATTATTTTAAAACACCTGTACTGATTTAACTTTCAACCACAGAAAAAGTTAAATCACCATGTAGACTAGAGATTACAAAATTGGGTAACAGTCTACAGTATGCAGCAGTTAATTTATCAGCCGCAACGGATAGCGGCAACAGTTGGATGGTTATTGGTTCAGCTATCGATATTCAATCCAGTCCAGGCACAGCAGGCACCAGAGATCGCGCCACCCGCAACATTTAGTCCACCACCACCACCGTCACCGCCACTACCAGCGGTTTGTGCCAACAGACTCACCACAGCTATTAATAGTATTATCGATCGACCCGAATTGCGGCGTTATCGGTGGGGCATTGTTGTTCAAGCCCTGGGTAGTGCTACTCAACTTTACAACCGAGATGGGGACAAGTTATTTATTCCAGCCTCCAATGTCAAACTAATTACTACCGCCGTCGCCCTGCGCCAACTTGGTGCAAATACTAAATTACGCACCTCGGTTTATCAACTTCCCCGTACGGGCAATAATATCTCTAATCTATTAGTAGTTGGGAGGGGTGATCCTAGTTTAAAAATAGCTGGGCTAGAATCGATTGTCCAGCAGCTCAAACAACGCGGCGAAAAACAAATTGGCACAGTTAGTTTTGATGATAGTTACTTTCGGGGTGAACCGATCAATCCTAGTTGGGAATGGGGAGATCTATCTGTGGATTATGCTCCAGCAGTTAATAGTCTAATCCTGAATCAAAACTCTAACCCATTCACGATTAGTACTCCGCAAATTGCTTTACCATTGCAGTACACTTGGAAAAATCCCAGCTTAAATAATTGGCAGATAGATAATCAAATCGCCACACTTCCAGCAGGTCAAAATAGTGCTGTCAGTGCGATCGCGCTGTTTGGCAAACCGATCGTCAAATTAACCGGACAACTTGCTCAAAATGCACCTCCAACCCAAATTGATCTGCCAGTCCTCAATCCAACAGAATCATTTATTAGTGGATTTCGTCAAACTCTAACCAAAGCCAATCTGAGCGTTGCTAGCACTACTATCGTCACCAAGCAGAATATATTAAATTTACCAGAATTAGCCGCGATCGAATCACCCTCAGTCAGCGAATTAATCAGTGAAACCAATCAAAGAAGTAATAATATCTATGCCGAAGTGCTGCTAAAGTCGATCGGGCGTACTCATCCCGAACATGCCACTAGCAGTGAAGATACCACCAATCTAGGGATTAATCTCATCAATAAAAATCTGACAGAAATGGCTGTAGATCCTCAGTCTTATCGGTTGAGTGATGGTTCAGGTTTATCGCGACACAATTTAGCCGCACCGAGTGCATTTGTGCGGGTATTATCAGCAATGGCTACCGCCCCCACCGCCAAAGCTTATCGCGATTCCCTGCCGATTTCGGGCATTAGTGGTAGCTTGCGAAATCGAATGAAGGGAACGCAAGCCCAGGGAATTGTCAATGCGAAGACGGGCAGCATGAGCGGTGTCGTGAGTCTTTCTGGGTATATCAATCCACCTAAATACTCGCCGTTAGTATTTAGCGTGATTCTCAATCAACACGATCAATCTACATCACAGATGGTCAAGGTTGTAGATGAGATCATGGTGGTGTTGGCCAGGGTGAAGCAATGTAATTAACGTTGTAAGGATGGTGCGTTACTGTGCCGACACAACGCACTATTATTGTTTGTATTTCTCTCGAAATCGATCTCAATTTACAAAGTCGGGAGATTACATCATTTTTCAAGTAATCGACTCTTGTAATCTTGGCATAACTAGGGTATTGCTAAATCGCAGTGATTTTAGTATCTAATGTTATCTGCAATTTTTTAAAAACTGCTGATTCAATTGTTTTTTGGCGTTCCTGTAAGAAATTATCAAAATCATCATTTTGTATTGCTATATAAGCTGAATGTGAAATAAAGTGAGTTGATAGACTCTCAAGTAATTTGTTTTCATCTCCTTCATGTTTCTCCAAACAATCCTTAAAAAATTCAGAAGGAAGTTTATTTTTCTTTCTTTTATTTGTCTTTCCAAAAATTAGAGTTCTATTTAAAATAGAATTAATCTCACTTTTATCTTTGTATCTTGACTTAGGAAAAATGTGGTCGTCTTGACATTGATTGATAATAACTTTTTGGCCTGTCAGAAAATCACAAGCTCCTTCACAAACTACCAAGTTCATAATCGCTCGATACAGAGAAGATCGTGGATCATCAGTGGTATTTAGACTGAGGTCGCTAGTACTGAGTTGAGCCAACCATTGAGGAGGTTTATCTTCATTATTAATCCAACTAGTAATCTCTCTTAGATCTTCAGACATTTTACTAAACACATTTTTCTCATAGCGACCACTAATTACACATCCCCAATACCAGAAGTCTACCTTTGTGTAGTCACTATATCCAGAGGCGCGGTTATCTTCTATTTTTTGCAATAAGACTGCCAAAGGTACTAGTAAAGAAGGATAAGGAATCCATTTTTCTTGGAACGCTCCATATTTATCAGTTATTCTCTGATCTGCCATCACAAGCGCATTAATAGCTTGAGTCCAACGTTCGATAAACTTATCTTTCTGTAAATCAACCGCATCTAGTAGATCTCGCTTGCGAATTTCCTTGCCTTCAAGCAAAGAAATTACACGCAGTGGAAATATGGGCTGAATAGCGGAAAGGGGATTATCTTTATATTTATCATGCTTTTTGATGAAATCATTCCATAAATCTCTTAGTTTGATATCTCTTTGATACAATTGAGCTACAGCTAAGTCAAAAAGAGATAGATTGATTCCTGTCCTGTTAATTCTCTCAAACATGTTAACAATATCATTTTTCTCAGTTTCTGCTGGTAAGGATATGACTGGAAGCATGAATTGAGAAAAGTGTTTGTATACTTCTGATATTCTGTCTTTGTGGACTTTAGTGAATTTTGTTTGTTTTTCATACAGCCATTCATAAAAATCTTCAGATTGGCGTAAGTTGCAAAATGATATGACTTCAAACTTTTTAATACGCTCTTCAACTTCTGACATTCCTTTCTTGTTTTTCTTGGATATTCCTATCACAGCATCATCTAAATTATCATTTATTAACTCTTCAATGTCTAAATAAAATTTATAAGGATTAGTTGTACCTTTAAGTGGTATATTTGG
Organism: Chamaesiphon sp. OTE_78_metabat_374; assembly: GCA_031385105.1. Taxonomy (GTDB): domain Bacteria; phylum Cyanobacteriota; class Cyanobacteriia; order Cyanobacteriales; family Chamaesiphonaceae; genus Chamaesiphon. The sequence continues at coordinate 1,989 of JANNBD010000396.1, read as the reverse complement.
TTCGTAGAAAGCATAGAATAGTGAAGTTATCCGTTGCTGTCCGTCTAATGCAAATTGTACATTTCCGGAGCTTTTATTTTGAGCTGAAGGATTAATTTCTTTCACGCCTTCAACTAATCTGTAAGGAAATATTGGTTTTTTAGCAGGAGTGTCAAACACCAAAAAAAGTACCAACAAAATAACCATATAGTATTGAAGTGAGAAATTCTTCAATGTCATTTTTTCTCCAAACAAAAGTGCGCTGAAATTCAGGAACAACTACTTTTCCACTGTATACGTCTTGAATCAAAGACAAAAGATTTTTAGGATTTGAATCTGGAGTCTTCATAGTTAGTAATGAGTTTAATCAAAGTTAGTGACACAAGTTTTTAGCATTTGTTTACAGCTCTAATCTGTCCTTCGACTTCTGGCTGCTCAATATTACTATCGATCTACTTAATATCTTTAGCAAACTTATTATATCGATAATCTTCAAATTGTAGCATTACATTACCATTCCTAACCCTCATTCTTTAATCAATTCTTCATTTTGCTAACTAGATTACTCCAACTCCCCCCCACACAGGTCAGAATGACGGTGTGGAGTCGTCTCGATATGTCTCCGCACTATACAGCAGCTACGACAAGCCTAACCCTCAAAAAAATTTGCGCTCTCACAGATAAAGCTCCCGCATTGGCAACCTACTGATTTTTATTGATCTTTGAGCGAGACTTGAGATCGAACAACTTGCTCAAGGTACTGTTGTCAACAATTAAAGTTAATTGTCTACAAGCCCCAACAAGAGGAGATCGAGCAATGGCTGACTTAATTAATTATTCCGAAATCGTTCAGAAACTACTCGCAAATTATGCTGCTTTGAGTGGCAATGATCCGACAGTTGAGACAGAACTGATTTTTGACACGGTGAGAGATAGCTATCAATTAGTTCATGTTGGTTGGCAGAATGAGCGGCGAATTCATGGTTGTATCTTACATCTTGATATCAGAGATGGAAAAATTTGGCTCCAACATAATGGGACTGAAAATGATATTGCCGCCGAACTTGTGGAAATGGGAGCTGACAAGAGTGATATTGTAATTGGCTTTCACTCTCCTTTTAAGCGTCAATTTACCGAATACGCGGTTGGTTAACGTCGTCAATCTTCTATCCCTAGATTTTTTGTCTCGTCAACTTTGCTACCACCAAAACCCCTAGAGATGTCAAAATGATGGTTTGGAACGAGCATCGCCACAGCCACACATCTAAGGAAGATCCATGACTACCCAACCCGCGAAAATTGTCTACACCTTTACCGATGAAGCTCCGGCTTTGGCAACTTACTCATTCTTGCCGATCGTCCAAGCATTTACCAAAGCTGCTAATGTATCGATCGAGACTGCTGATATTTCTCTGGCTGGGCGGATCATCGCGGCATTTCCTGAAAGCTTAACCCCTGCCCAACAACAACCCGATGCCCTAGCCAGCTTGGGTGAACTGGCGAAGACACCAGCAGCAAATATTATCAAACTGCCGAATATCAGTGCTTCTACACCCCAACTGACTGCCGCAATTAAGGAGCTACAATCCCAGGGCTACGATATTCCCGACTATCCCGCCCAGCCCCAAGATGAGTCAGAGACAGCGGTTAAGGCGAGGTATGCCAAAATTTTGGGTAGTGCGGTGAATCCAGTTTTACGAGAGGGCAATTCTGACAGACGAGTAGCGGCATCAGTTAAGCAATATGCTCAAAAGCATCCCCATCGGGTGGGTGCCTGGACATCGGATTCTAAAACTCACGTTGCCCATATGGAAAGCGGTGATTTTTATGGGAGTGAGGAGTCGGTAGTAATTGAGCAAGCTGGGCAAGTATCGATCGAGCTAGTCACCGCAGATGGCTCCATCACAGTGTTGAAGGCACGAACTACTGTCTCGGCGGGGGAAGTCATCGATGCCAGTGTGATGAGTGTAAGAGCGTTGCGGGAGTTCTACGATCGTCAGATCGAAGCTG
>JANNBD010000102.1:0-9851 GCA_031385105.1 Chamaesiphon sp. OTE_78_metabat_374 | reverse complement strand
GCCAGCAACTTCCACATGAGAAATCCCGCGCACTGTGATAATCCCTTTACCAGTGCGATAAGCATCATGAATCCCTTCAATCCCCATAATTTCGCCACCTGTGGGAAAATCAGGGCCAGGAATTAATTCCCACAGTTTAGCATCGGGCAGATCTGGTTTATCGATCAGGGCGATCGCGCCGTCGAGTATTTCACCGATATGATGGGGAGGGATATTTGTTGCCATCCCGACGGCAATCCCGCTACAGCCATTGATTAACAGGATTGGCACCTGTGCTGGTAAGACTGTCGGCTCCTGTTGCGAGTTGTCGAAATTTCCGCTGAAATCAACTGTCGCCGTACTGATTTCGCTGAGTAGAGCCTCGTGAGCAATCGGAGCCAACCGCGTTTCGGTGTACCGCATCGCCGCAGGCGGATCGTTGTCAACCGAGCCAAAATTGCCGTGTCCGCCCAGTAGGGGATAGCGGGTTGAAAAATCCTGAACAAGCCTAACTAGGGCATCATAGACTGATTGGTCGCCGTGGGGGTGATATTTGCCCAGCACATCTCCCACTACGCGCGCGCATTTCCGATAGGGGCGATCTGGTGTCAATCCCAGCTCGTGCATCGCATAAATAATCCGCCGATGCACAGGTTTCAATCCATCCCGCACATCTGGCAACGCCCGCCCCACGATCACACTCATGGCGTATTCCAGGTAAGATGTCTGCATCTCCGAATGCAGGGAAATTGGAATAATTTTTTCCGCGCCCAGCAGATCCAACTGTTTTACCATGAGTTCAAATGTCTATCTCGATCGCTTTAGTTAATCCTCAGTCTGCCACAAACTGTTCGCAATCGGGTTAGAGTGTGAAATAATAATACACAGTTACTAGGATCTAGTCAGTAGTTGCTAGTGAGTTTGTGGATGGTGGATGGTGGATAGTGGATCGCAAACGAATTGGGGTTCGAGTGGCTGTCAGAACACAGATGCTCTGTGACTTTCCGGCACTATTCACTATTCACTATTCACTATCCACTGAATTACCCCTTACTCGGAGCCTTAGTAATAAAATCCCTAATTCTCGGAGTGAGAATCAATTTACGGGTATCGTTGAGCAGTTTTTCGCCCCAGAGGTTTTCTTTGAGATATTGGATATTGGCGTAGCGACTGTCGAGAACGATCGCTTTTTCGGCGGTGGTAAAGGCTTCTGCTTGTTTACCTTGAACGAATAGGGCGACGGCAATTGCCAGGGTGGGTTCAGCGGCTTTAGGATCGATCGAGAGTGCCCGTTGCCAGTTTTGGACTGCACCATTTACATCGCCAGTTTCATAGCTAACTAAACCAATATTATTAATGGCTGGCCAGAATTTGGGGTCTTTTTTGACGGCTTTTTGATATTGAGCGATCGCGTCTGGATACTTGTTAGATTTATAGTAGGCGTTACCCAGATCGAACAGGGCACTGTTATTATCTGGTTTAAATTTTAGTCCAGCATTAATCGTTTCGATCGCCCGTGGATTGTCACCTTTTTGGAAGTATGCCGAGCCTAGCATGAATAGGACTTCTGGATCTTGGGGTTTGATCGCCTTAGCTTGCTGGAGCGCGTCGATCCCTTTTTGATACTTTTGAGTTTGGACATATAGAGTACCCAAAAAGAACCAGGCTTCATGGTTTTGGGGTGCTAATTGAGTTGCCAATGCTACACGCGGAATTGCCTGTTCATATTGTTGAAACTGCACCAAACCTGCGGCTTGTCGGAGCAAGCTTTTGCTGGTTTCGGCGAGCGATTGGGGATCTTGCTTGGGCGAATAGGGCAGCAAGGCTTGGCTATGAGTTACCGTTGGCACACTGACAAGTCCGAGACAGGCGGTAAGTAGTAATAAATAAATCCGTTTGGGCACAATAAATATGGGGTTTAGGTAGACAAGCAGATTTTGACAGCAGCAAAGATCTTAATCTAGGTTGACGATCGTAGTGTTTTCCGGTTCCATCATAGGACAGATACCATCGCAATTTTTGATGGAGTCATAGCGGATCTCCAGATGCAAATCTAGAATCTCGCTAAATCAACATATTCACAGACATTGATAATTCACCATTCACCATCCACCATTCACCATTCACCGAGTTGCCCTAGCAAGTAGAAATCCCCCTCCCGATTGATATGACTTTTGACACTGGCAATCCTTTCTAGGGAAGAGTTAGAATAAATGTAAATAAACGTAACAGATGTTATTCGCCAGTCGTTCCCTAGTAAATTAAATGGCTATGAGTTCCTATGCAACTACCCCTACTCAAAAATCTTAAACATCCTCTCCCAGTTGTAGTAGGTGTTGCAGCAGCGGCAATTGGTGTAGCTGCGCTAGGCAGTGTTGCCATGACACAATTCAAGTCAGCTCCTAAGATCGATCTCGAACGCTACACAGTAGCGGCAAAAGCCCAGGATCTGACCGATCGGATCATGGCTAGTGGTAATATTATTCCGTTTCAGACTGCCAACCTCAGTCCCAAAACATCTGGCAGAGTAGCTAGAATGTTTGTCGAGCAGGGAGATCGAGTGATCCAGGGGCAAAAAATCGCTCAGATGGAAAATGCTGAGGTTCAAGCTGCATTTGCCCAAGCTCAGGCGAATGTGCAGCAAGCTCAGGCAAACTTGAGTAAAGCCAAAAATGGAACTCGCGCCGAAGAAATCACCCAAGCTCAAGCCAAACTCACTCAAGCCCAAGCCAACCTGAACAAGGCTAAAAATGGCAACCGTCCTGAAGAAACTGCCCAGGTGCAAGCAAAATTAGCCCAGGCGCAGGCTAATCTAAATTTGACTAAATCCATAGCTCCCCAGCAAATCGAACAGGCTAACGCCCAAATTTCCGCTGCTACAGCGAAGCTTAAACTCGCTCAAGCCCAGATTGATCGATTTCGATCGCTTAAAGCAGCAGGGGCAGTTGCTCAAGACAAACTAGATACAGCCACGGCTGACTATCAGACAGCCAGAGCTAGTCTCCTGGAGGCGCAACAAAAACTGTTGCAGGTACGCAACAATAGCCAATCTGAGCTGAGTCAACGTCAAGCTGTTGTCAGCGAAGTTCAGCAATCCCTCCGTCAGTCAAAACTCGGTAGTCGATCGGAAGATGTCGCCAGTTTAGCCGCTCAAGTTGCCCAAGCCCAAGCAGCTTTCCAACAGGCGAAAAATGGTAGTCGCCCTGAAGAAATCGCCCAATTAACTGCTGCATTAGCTGTTGCAAATGCCCAATTACAGTCAGCTCGATCGCAACTAATAGATTCGACAGTTGTTGCCCCATTTGCTGGATTAATCACTCAAAGATATGCCAGCATTGGAGCATTTGTAACTCCAACTACTTCTGCCTCAACTAGTACATCGGCAACCTCTACTTCGATTGTTGCTCTTGCCAAAGATATGGAAGTCAAAGCAAAGGTACCAGAAGTAGATATTGGTAAAATCAAAGTTGGTCAAAAAGTGGAAGTAACTGCTGATGCTTTTAGCGATCGGCCATTTCAAGGAACTGTCCGATTGGTTGCACCTGAAGCCGTAGTCGAGCAAAACGTTACCTCATTTGAAGTGCGGATCGCTCTCGATACTGGCAAGGATTTATTGAGATCGGGTATGAATGTCAATACTATTTTTAGTGGTAAAAAAACTAGTAATGCTCTGACAGTTCCGACGACGGCAATCGGGTCTAAAAAAGGTAAAACTGGCGTGTATATCCCTGGTGAAAATAACGAACCAAAATTCAAAGAAATCAAGGTTGGCGGCACTGTCAGAGATAAAATTCAAGTTCTCGAAGGTCTAAAATCTGGCGATCGAGTCTTCATTGATATTCCACCAGGATTCAAAGAAAAAATGATGGGCGACAAACAATAGATAACCTGTAGGGGCTGATTCATGCTAGAAATCATGATGTTGTGCAAACCAGCCCTACCCCACTCGCCAACCCCAGAGAGGGCGGGTTCAAATGAAATTGTTAGCTTCGTTTTAATCAATACTATAAACCCGCCCCTACAGATCCAAATGAATCTAGTTGAAAGTCTAACTATGGCAGTCCAAACCCTCGTATCTAACAAGATGCGAAGTGGTTTAACAATGCTGGGAATTGTAATTGGTAATGCTTCAGTCATTGGGATGATTGGCATCGGCGAGGGTACTCAAATCCTCGCTCAAGATCAGTTCAAAAATTTGGGACCAAATACATTATTTATCCTGCCTGGATCTCCCAAAGCTCAGAACATTCGATCGGGTGGTGTACCGCCAACACTAGTGTTAAGTGATGCTAGAGCGATCGCTCGTCAAGTGCCTGCGGTTGCTGGCGTGGCACCAGTTCTGCAAAATTCGTTTGTGGTCAATTATCAAAACATCACGACTACTTCGATCATTCAAGGTACAACTAGAGAGTTTCCAGATGTTCGCAACTTTGCAGTTAGTAAAGGGCGATTTGTAACAGCCCAAGATGTCAAAGAGGATAAGCAGATTGCTGTCCTCGGCACAGATATTGCTCAACGCTTATTCAGCAATAATGATCCATTAGGCAAGCAGATCCGGATCAATAATGTCAGCTTTGAAGTAGTCGGTTTGATGGAAGCCAAAGGATCTTCTTTTGGTAGCAATCAAGATGATGCGATTTTTGTCCCGATTACGACTATGAGTAAGCGTGTAATCGGTAGAACATCACCATTTGGATTGCGACTATCCTTGATTTCCGTATCGGCAAAAAATAGCGAAAGCATGGATGCTGCCGAGTTCCAAATCACTAATCTACTCCGCCGCCGTCACAAGATTGTCAATGAAGATGATTTCACGGTGCGGAACCAAAAAGATGCTCTCCAAATCGTCGGTACGATTACTAGTGCCTTAACATTACTATTGGGAGCAATTGCAGGTATTTCACTCCTAGTTGGTGGCATCGGTGTAATGAATATTATGCTGGTATCTGTGACTGAGCGTACCCAAGAAATTGGGTTGCGAAAAGCGATCGGTGCAACTCAAAATGATATCCTAGTTCAATTCACGATCGAAGCAATTATTCTCTCCACTGTTGGGGGCATCATCGGTACTTTAATTGGGATTGGCGGCATTGTGTTAGTGCGAAACTTTACCCCAATGACTACCGCCACTACTTCGCCATCTGCGATCATTTTAGCCGTCAGTGTTTCTGGAGCAATTGGTTTATTCTTTGGGGTAGTTCCAGCCAGACAAGCTGCTAGACTCGATCCGATCGAGGCATTGAGAAGTGTTTAATAGTCGATCATTAATTCCTAATAGTGCGAAAAATAAATCGCTCGATTTTTTGAATGTTTTAAATGTATCTTTGATGATTCATGGCTCCTACAGACACGCAATAGTCAATCGGATAGATTTCGATGCCTATAGCCTAGCGATACCGCACTTTCCCGTAATGCGGGAAATATGCTTGATTGAATGACAGCCTCTCCTTGAAATTCGGCTGGCTCATACCAACCTTCATCCAGAGTAAATACAGTAACCTCCATCAGCAGCGGATCGACAATCCAGTATTCAGCAATATCAAGAATGCTATACTCAGAGCGTTTGGCGCGATAGTCAGTGGTTTTGGTCGATTCGCTGACGACTTCTACTACCAGAATCGGCGGGGATTCTGTAAATTCAATTACCGCCTCACGAGTTGCTAATGTGCTCCACTGTTCCGACGGAATCACCACCAGATCGGGAATGCGGCAGGTATCCCATTTGCCACCGCGTGGACTGCGAATACCAACTAATCCAGGTAACACCATCCAATCTAGATTTTGACTGGCAATTTCTGTTTCTAGACTACGCTCGATTGACTTGATAATCGCGCCATGTTGACCTATGCCCAGACTCATGGGGATAAGTTCTCCATTAACTAATTCATAACGACGATCGCTACCATCGGTGTATTTGAGGTATTCTGCAAAGGTTAATCGTTGGCGTAGCCTCTCGTTTAGAGAATCGACAGAGATAGTCATAGCAGATCTTCACCAACTAGATTAATGTCATTTTAACATTTACCCAGAGCCTAATTGCACTACCGACGTTTTGGCAAAACTAATCTCTCCCTCTCCGCATTTTCACTGGGAACGATGCGCTGCTTGAGCGATTCTGAAACGGCTTATCAAACCATCTATCAAGCTGTCGCCACAGGTATCAATCATCTCGAAACAGCGCGGGGCTATGGACAAAGCGAGGCATATTTAGGATCGGCTCTCCAGCGTGGGCTATCCGTCGATCGATCGCAATTATATATTACAACCAAGCTGTCACCGACACCCGATCGAGCAGTTATGGCGCAGTGGATCGACGAATCCCTAGCACGCTTACAGCTCGACTATATCGACTGTCTGGCGATTCATGGCATCAATACTCCAGAGCATTTGGGTTGGGTGACAGATGGCTGCTATCCGGCGATTGTCGATGCGATCGAGTCTGGTAAGGTGAGACACGTTGGTTTTTCCACTCACGGCAGCTTAGAGCTAATTCTCGCAGCCATCGAGACAAAATTATTTGAATTTATCAACCTGCATTATTACTATTTCTACCAAAGATTAGCCCCTGCGATCGAACTCGCAAGCACATACGACATGGGGATATTTATCATTTCCCCTGCGGATAAAGGCGGGAAACTTTACACCCCACCACCGAATTTAGCTGAGTTGTGCAAACCACTAACACCACTAGCTTTTAATTATCGGTGGTTACTGGCAGACGATCGAATCAGTACTCTCAGTCTCGGTGCGGCGAATCCAGAGGAGTTATATCCTTCGTTGGATATAGCCGATGATAACTATCCATTAACAAACATTGAGATTGGTATAATCGATCGATTAGAGCGACAATTACAAACTAGTCTTAATACAGATCTTTGTAGTCAGTGTTATGCTTGCTTGCCTTGTCCCGCTCAAATTAATATCCCCGAAGTATTGAGACTGCGAAATCTGGCGGTTGCTTACGACATGACTGATTATGGGCAATATCGCTATCAGATGTTTGAAAATGCTGGGCATTGGTTTCCGGGGATGAAAGCGAATCGTTGTAATGATTGTGGTGATTGTTTGCCACGTTGTCCGCAAGAATTGAATATTCCGCAGTTATTAAGTGATGCACATGACAAGTTACATACTCGTCAGGGTAGAAGATTGTGGGATTAGTGGAACAACTGCTCATGTCTCGCATCAGTATGGAGATATCAGTAATAAGCGTAGATCCGAGGGTACCCAGTTACTAGTCGTCAATCGCTCCGCAGATAAATCGCGGGCTACCAGCAAAAGCAAAGATCTCGTAGGGTGGGCACTGCCCACCAGCTAGGATTTATGTAATCATACTGGTCAACAATTTCTGCATCTTACCAATTAATTCGACCATGCATTATCTTAAGTTTTATCTAATTGTTATTGCCTTTATTACAACCAACCTTTATCCATTTATCTATTCCGTCAAAACTGCCCACGCAGATATCAAACCAACTGCACCAATTCAGCCGAATATTCCAACTAGTCAAAACTTTATCAGTCAAGGTAATGAAATATTATTAAACGGTAAAACACTAACTATTCCCTGGGGACAATGGCAAGTCGGAAATAGCATCAGATTGGGTATTAGTGATACCGCACTTGACCGACAGATGGGGGTAGAATTATTTAGCAATAGTAACTATCAAACTCAACCGATCGATTGGTACGCTACCCAACGATCGCCAATTACGCTCAAGGCTAAACTCAGCAAACAATATCGCTATCTAGATATCACCGAACTCGCTAAAAGTAGCGGTTGGCAATGGCAACTAATTGGCGGCAAACTCCAACTAAATACCCCCGCCACTAGAGTAACCAACGTTCAACGTCAAACCATTCCTAAGAACGGCAAAATTGCAGTTACATTAGACAGAGCTACACCTTGGAAACTGAGCCAAACACCCACAGAAGGCTACCTAACGATCGAAGCAAATGCTGATCCTGCCCTACTCACTCAATTGAACATTCCACCCATCGTCGATCCTGCAAATATCGATCCAGATGACGATCCAACTGCACAGAAATTAGAATATAAAGTCACCAGTAATAATAACCAAACAATCATCCAATTTCCGATCGTTAAAGGACAACGCGCCAGGGCAAAATTATTGTCAGCAACGAATCTGGAAGTCAGTATTAATCCTAATCTAGCAATGATACCCGATCGAGAAATAAATTGGGCACCAGGATTGAAATGGCGACAGAAATGGGTCAGATTAGGTGCAAATAATTTCCCTGTTAGTTATTTCGAGATCGATCCGCGTCAAAAAGGGATTAAGCTTAGACCAATCTTACCCCAAGAACCAAATCTAGTCGGTAGCAATCACCTCGTTAAATTTGCCCCTCTTACCCCAATTGCCGCTGCAATTAATGGTGGCTATTTTAATCGTAATAATCGGATGCCACTAGGTGCAATCAAGCGAGATGGAAAGTGGTTGTCTAGTCCCATTCTAAATCGTGGCGCGATCGGTTGGAACGATCGGGGCAAAATTCAAATTGCCCGCCCTCAACTGCAAGAAACTTTAAACACATCCAGAAATGAGCAGTTGCCAATCCTTGCGCTTAATAGTGCCTATGTTCAAACTGGAATTGGTCGCTACACGACAGAATGGGGCAAAACTTATACCCCCATTCAAACCGACGAACTGATCGTTACTGTCATTCAAGATAAAGTTATCCAAATTACTCCAGGCAATGCTGTTGGCAGCATTAATGTTCCCATTCCTGCGAATGGTTATTTACTAGCCTTGCGTGGTCAGCCAGAGCTATCTGGGAGCATTCCCCTTGGGACAGCTATCACCATCAAGCAGCAAATTACGCCAACTGAAATTGATAACTATGCCCAGATTATGGGTGCTGGCCCGTGGCTAGTCCAGGCAGGTAGAATAGTTCTCGATGCCAAAAGTGAAAACTTTGGCGCAGCCTTTAGTAAAGAATCCGCTGTCCGCAGTGCGATCGCCAACACATCTACAGGTAATATTATCCTCGTCGCCGTCCATAATCGTGCAGGTGGCAAAGGCCCAACCCTCACCGAAATGGCTCAACTGATGCAGCAAATGGGCACTGTAGACGCACTCAATCTCGACGGCGGTAGCTCTACCAGCTTATACCTCGGCGGGCAACTAGTCGATCGAGCCTCAGCCACAGCCGCACGAGTTCACAATGCAATTGGTATTTCGATCGAACCATAAATTTACAAAAAAATGGCGATAGTTAGCATCCTAACTACCGCCATTTCAGTTTAAACCCCGATTTCCCTTCGTAATGAGTCCTACAGGAGAGCAACACTACTAACAAGAATACTTTTGAACGTTGGTTGCTGATTTAACTAACGGAACCAAGCGTCTATATCCTAAATATAACTGCCCCAATCTCGATCGACCTCAGCCATTTTGCTAGGAGTCAGAGAGCAATTGTTACAAGCAGGTGTAAGTATTGCCGGACAAGCAGCTTTTAATCTTGATTGATAATTAGACCTCTTGCGTGAACAGGGCTGATTGACTAGCGATCTCGCAATTGCAATACATCCGTGCCCAAGCCCCGAATCGAATCGGTGGTTGATTTCTGGACACCTTGCCCGATCGATGAAATCCCGATCGTGGATGAAATCCCAATAATCACGCCTAACATCGTCAAAGCACTGCGAAGTTTGTTGCTCCATAGGGCTTCGATCGCCATCTCAGTAATTTCCCAGTTGGAAACCTGATGGGAACGCTGTTTGAATAAAACCGTAATGTTTAGTTGTAAGTTACTAGGTTAGTCAGCGGTTGAAACCGCTGCTAGTGTTGCAAAGTCCGCCTACGCGGACTAATATCCTAGTCCGCGTAGGCGGACTTTGTATTATCAGC
>JANNBD010000089.1:0-6778 GCA_031385105.1 Chamaesiphon sp. OTE_78_metabat_374 | reverse complement strand
GGCACTTTTGGTGCTGGCAAATAACTGAGCTTGACCACCAATTCCACCAATCCCGTCACCTTTGGGACTGTGCAGCAAGACCATTGCCGTCAAAGCAAAAGCTGAAACAGACCAGATAATCTCGATAATCTTAACGGTATTCATTTAGTATTTTTAAATCTTAATAGTCTTCAACTTATTGTATCTGCTAAATTCACCCAAAATTTCCCCGACGGTGAATTTTAGTCTTGTCTGCAAGTAGTCGCTCTTACACGCCAACCCGCATCGGCGATCGAGTATGCTGAAATTCGACTAAAGTGGGTACAACCATTGACTTACCTGTCATTTCTACAGGTTGGGGAATCTGGAGAATTTCGAGGATTGTTGGTGCAATATCTGCGAGCTTACCATCTTCGCGCAGAACCACATCAGTACCATGCCCCTGAAGTTGACGGCGTTCGCCTTCTACCAAAATTAATGGAACTTGATTGGTGGTGTGTGCTGTCCAAGGATTGCCCTGTTCATCACACATATATTCAGCGTTACCGTGATCTGCGGTGATGATGGTTGTGCCACCAACTTTGCCCACTCCGGCAAGCAGTCTGCCCATGCAAGCATCTACAGCTTCAATCGCTTGAATAGTTGGCTCTAGTTTGCCCGTATGCCCAACCATATCGGGATTGGCATAGTTAACCACAATTAGAGTGTACTGCTGCTTGGCGATCGCTTTGAGGACAACATCGGTTACGGTTGTTGCTGACATTGCTGGGGCGCGATCGTATGTACTCACCTGCGGACTGGGAATCAATTCCCGATCCTCACCTGCCAACGGCTGTTCTAGTCCACCATTGAAAAAATAAGTCACATGGGCATACTTTTCAGTTTCGGCAACTCGGAACTGCTGGAATCCACGATCTGCAATAACTTCACCGAGGAGATTTTTGAGCTGCTGTGGTTCAAAGGCGACTAGTACTGGCAGTGTCGAATCGTATTGAGTAAACGTAGCGAATGTCAGCGAGGTAATTTGTTCGCGAACAAAGCCAGTAAAATGTGGACTCACTAGGGCACTGGTCAGTTCTCTAGCTCGATCGGGTCGGAAATTAAAGAAAATTACCCCATCATTAGATTCGATTGCCCCTGGCGCAATTCTAATCGGGCTGATAAATTCATCAGTTTTGTCTGCGGCGTAACTGTTATTTAAGACAGTAGCTGCTGTTTCACCAGTACCTGCGCCAGCTTCAACGAGCGTATCATAAGCTAGCTTGACTCGATCCCACCGATTATCGCGATCGAGTGCGTAGTAGCGACCACTGACGGTTACAATCTTGCCTACGCCGATTTCTGCGATCGCATTTTCAATTTTTTGGACAGCCAACAACCCATCCCGTGGATCGGTATCGCGACCATCGGTGATAACGTGAATACAGACTTCTGTAATATTTTGAGCTTTAGCTAGTTGCAACAAACCAATCAAATGATCTGTATGGGAATGAACGCCACCATCAGAACAAAGTCCGATTAAGTGCAGTTTGCTCTGATGTTGCTTGACAGCTCCACAAACTTTTACCAGCGGGGGATTTTCGAGAATGCTGCCATCCTTGACAGCATCAGAAATTCGCACCAATTCTTGCGGAACAATCCGCCCTGCGCCAATGTTCAGATGTCCGACTTCCGAATTACCCATCTGTCCATCTGGCAATCCTACTGCTCTACCAGACGTGCTAATCAATGTGTGTGGATAAGCTGTCCACAGGCTGTCAATATTTGGTGTTTTGGCTTGAGCGATGGCATTTCCTTGGATATCTGGTCGATATCCCCAACCATCCAAAATTACTAGCACCACCGGAGCTACAGGTGCTTGCACCATATTAATTTTTGCCTTTATTGTATGTGATGGATAAGTTCAAGCCTATCATAGCAGTTCTGGGAGTTCGGAGTTGGGAGTAAATATCTAACCAAGCTCGATTCATAATAATGAAGCAACCACACATCATTCATAATCAATGTTTCCTAGCTTCTTGCCCAGCAGTGTTCAACAATTGACGGAGCCAGATTCGATCGATCTCGCCAGTCAGATTCAGCGCATAAACATCACCACATCCTTAGTTGCTCAACCGATTTCGACTAGTTATGTATGTCAAGGGACTGGTGGAGTACCAATCGTGTTTCTACATGGATTTGATAGCTCGCTGCTGGAATTTCGACGAATCATCCCAATTATTGCAGCTCAACAGCAGGTTTGGGCGATCGATCTATTGGGCTTTGGATTTACCGAAAGATTGGCTGATTGTCCATTTAGTTCTGAGAGTATTTGCACTCATCTTCAGGCATTTTGGCAGAAGATGATTAACCAACCGATAATTTTAGTTGGGGTATCGATGGGTGGTGCCGCCGCGATTGAATTTACGCTCAAGTATCCTGAGGCTGTGGCTAAACTAGTCCTAATTGATAGTGCTGGATTTGGTCAACCACCTGCGATGGGTAAGTTTTTGATTCAACCACTAGGTAAATTGGCAACCAAGTTTCTCTCTAGTCCAAATGTGCGTCAAGGTGTCAGCGAGAGAGCCTATTTTGATAAATCATTCGCCACCATAGATGCTCAGTTGTGTGCCGCTTTACATCTAGAAATGCCTGGATGGAGTGAGACGTTGATTGCTTTTACGCGTAGCGGCGGTTATGGATATTTACTCGACAAATTGCCAGCAATTCAGCAAGAAACGTTGATTGTCTGGGGTAAACAAGATCGGATCTTGGGCACAAAACCAGCCCAGCAATTCCAGCAAAGGCTTTCACACTCTCAACTGCACTGGATTGATGATTGTGGACATGTGCCGCACCTAGAACAGTCTAAAATCACTGCTGAGTTAATCTTGAATTTTATCAACTAATCGCGTAAGTTGGCACCTGAAGAAAATAATTGCGTTTAAATCTTTCTTCCTCAATTGCTGCAAAAAATTTAGTAGTAGTAACCAGATCGTAAATGTCTATTGCACTTGAATCCTGCGGTTGGAATAACCCAATCATCAAAGTACTAGTATCAAGATTCAATGACACCTGAAACCCAATCTCACTTAAAACATCTAAACCTAATCGCAACGATCGATCTTTAATATTTAGCTTCGATCTGACTCGCCCTAATTCTATCACTGTATTAGTAGTTGCCAGATATTTGGCAATCCCAATTAACTGTTCGAGGATTTCTCGATTAGTAGGTAGATCGATCGATCGATAGTCAAGAGCCAATTGCCGATCTGTTCGCACGGCTTGACGGCAAGAAGACTGTAATTCAGCCCAATCACCAGGACATGTTTTTACCCAGGTAATTGACTCTAGATTATTCAGTTCTGAACTAGCTTCAGCTTGACGAAAATCTAGAATCTGGAGCGATTGTTGACGATTACCAAGATTAGATTGAGTCTCAACCATCATTGGACGTACTTCTACCAGCCGCACTTCAAACCTCTTTTCATAAGAATTGAAATCTAATTCGACAATTGCATCACAATTTACACGGGGAATCTCGTGATCGTAGTGTCCCCACCAAAGCCCTGGAAAGCCGCTTGAGTTGGTATCATCGACTAGTTCAAACTGCGTCCGAATATACTGAATCGTATTCCCTTTGAAATCTTTAATATTTCGATTCTGAATATTTTTGAACTGACAATTTCTAATCAATAACTTTGGTACTGGATTGCCCATGCCATAAGGTTCGAGCAACAGTAAATCTTCAAATAATTCACGACCGCTTCTTTGGTGTAGCTCTGCACAGGTAATCACTAAATCGGTTTGGATTGATGGTGCTGGTATGCGATCGAGACTTGTCTGCAACTGTTGATTGATTGCCTCTGTAAAGATGGGAATATTCTCAACATTAATACTCATACCTGCGGCAAATGGATGTCCCCCAAAACTATTAAGTAAGTGGGCTTGAGAACTGACTAGTTGATACAAGTCAATATTCTGAGTCGAACGAGCTGAACCTCTGGCAATTTGCGTCTTTTCTTTGCTCGAATCTCCATCACTATTGGTGCTCAATAAAATCGTCGGCTTACCATGCTCTTGAGCAATTTGACCAGCTACTAAACCTAGTACTCCAGGCGACCAATTATGGTCTGATAGTACAATTACTGAAGTAGTTGATAAATCTAACTCATCTAACTTTTTCTGAATCTTAATCGTGGTATTCTTCTGCAATTCTTTCCGCCGAGTATTGGCTAATTCTGTCTCAGCCGCCAATTCATCACAACGATTGTTATCTTTACTAGTTAATAACTCTACCCCAAAACTAGCATCCCCATGAATTCGACTAATTGCATTAATCCGAGGGGCAATTCCAAACGAAATATCTGTTGGCCTGTCGCCATTTCGTTTACAGAGTTTTAATAACTTGTGTACCCCAGGCCGAAAGCCATCAATGTCTACTTGATTTTGGAGTGTAACTCGCTTAATCCCCATCTGGCATAGATAGCGACAATCACCTTTTAACTGCACCAAATCAGCAATTAACCCGATCGCAACTAAGTCTAATAAATACTCTACAGGTTGCTGGGGAATATCTGGTAATGTCGCGTACAAAGCCTCAACCAATTTATAAGCAACAGCCACACCCGCTAGATGAAATAAGGGATGACTCTGTTCAAAATAGCGCGGGTTGATAATCGCCGCGACAGGCGGACGTTTAACTGGCAACGTATGATGATCGGTAACAATAATATCCACGCCCAATTTGGCTGCATATTCAATTTCTTGAATATTCGTGCTGCCGGTATCACAAGTAACGATCAGATTCACACCTTGTTTTGCTAATCTTTTCACCCCCGCTAGATTCAATCCATGTGATTCCTTCATCCGATCGGGAATATAATAACTAAGCTGTTCTCCTTGCGAGAAAAACTGCCCCAAGCCATCCCAAAGTACACTAGTAGCTGTCACTCCATCCGCATCAAAATCACCCCAAATAGCCACCTTTTCGCGGTAAATGTAAGCCCTTTTCAATCGCTCTACTGCTCCCACCATCTCCGCCCCAAACGTGAAGGGACTAGTCGGTTGATATCGATCGCAATCTAAATATCCAGGGATAAGATCGATCTCCTGCATCCCCCGCTGCCACAGTAATTGAGCTGCATATTTACCATTGATAGCTGGCTTACAGGTGCGAATTGCTGCAACAAATTCAGCAGGTATTTCTGATTGTGGCGGTAGTTGCCAATTGGTGATTGAGTTTGTCATTTGCTTCACTATTTTTGGCGGGAAAATTAGCAGCCCAGTTCATTTAATCGACTCGCTACTAGATCTAGCATCGAGCCATTGCTGAAGAATTACCGCCGCCGCGATTCGATCGATCATTCCTTTATTTTGAGATACGGAGATCTGCGCTGTTTTCATCATTTCTTCGGCGGCATAGGAAGTCAACCGTTCGTCCACATATTCGATCGGCAAATTAATCTCAGCAGCCACCCGTCGCGCAAATTTCTGCACCTGCTTGGCTTGGGAACCGATACTTCCATCCATTTTATACGGCAATCCCAGTACTAATATTTCTACCTGTCGCTCTGCGATGATCTGCTTTAGTTGGGCGATATCCTCCTGAAATGAACTCCGCCAAATCGTGGTAATCCCCGTCGCCATCATTCCCAATCCATCGCAGCCAGCGACACCGATTCGTTTACCACCGACATCCAATCCTAGTGCTGCAACTCTCATGTTTAGGGGATAGAGAATAGGAAAGAGCCAAAATGATTGCTCATTTTTAAAACTTGATATCTTGTTCCTGTTCTATCATAGCGGACACACATA
The DNA here is from genome assembly GCA_031385105.1 of Chamaesiphon sp. OTE_78_metabat_374. Lineage (GTDB taxonomy): Bacteria > Cyanobacteriota > Cyanobacteriia > Cyanobacteriales > Chamaesiphonaceae > Chamaesiphon. The sequence goes on along the minus strand of JANNBD010000089.1, from coordinate 1,003 downwards.
CTATTAATGCGAGAAACCCAACTTTTCAAAAAGTCGGGTTTCTTTCCTCGCTGATAATTTATGCAGCTATAGACTCACTGAGGTCATATTCAACTTTATCGGTCAAACTCAATACATTAGATTGCGGCAAAGTTAACTCAGTCGTAGGTGCTAATAAATTGAGAAATCTGTCAGCAATTTCATCTTGACGACCCAAGAAAAACTGCTCCCAATTCTCCTGAGTTGGTTCGATATGACTATGAACTTTGCAGGCAGGTGACTTAGCATTATTCCCTGCCAATTCGCGTTTGACCGTAAATTCAAACACGCAGAGGCTATTGAAGCGCGCGTCTTTAGCTCTTGCGGGGATTGAATTGGCGATCGCGTGACACTTGGTAACTCGATCGATCAGTTGTTGCCAGTGAAAGCTAAAACTTGCTTGATTTGCACCTTTAGCAACGTAAGCTAAACCAATTTCATGTAATGGTTGATTATTAGCATCTAACAGCAATACTTCATAGCATTGGGCTGTGCCATACTTTTCGCGATTACTATATAGTTGCTTGTTATATTGCCCAGCAACAACTAGTCTCTCTTCGTGACGAGAAACCTGTCTGTCGAATGCGAACAGTGGCGATCTTGGTACCACCAACATCCGTGGTGATTGGATCAGCAATCCCCGTTCTTTACCGCCGCTATTATACTCGTAGACGATCATTTGAGATTCCTCGATCGACCCCCAGCCAGCTTTAGCCATCTCAGTTTCAGTGATAAAGTAGCCACACTCACTCGCCCCGTTTTCCCCGCGCAATGCTTGGATCCGAGGTAATCGAGCATTGGGATTGACGTATTCAGGTGCGGCAAACCTGTCGCGTACAGCTCCGCTGATGATGGGGAATGTGTTTTTTGGTAGCTCTGATGACGCAATATCCAATTCTTCGATTGGTGGTAGAGACTCTGGCAATGTAGATTGGATAGGAGTATGTAAGTATTCAGCAGTATGGTCTTTAGTCGCTCTGGTTTT